>JAGQIY010001114.1 GCA_020430865.1 Myxococcales bacterium | reverse complement strand
CGTCGTAGCGAAGGTGTCGATGAACGCGCCCGTGGTGCCATCGAAGCGCACGACGGAGTTCGCGCCACGCGAGGTGACATAGAGCGTGCCGTCGCTCGCCACCTCGACGTCCTGCAGATCCGTGACTCCTGTTTCCGTGGCGAACGCCGTCGCGACGCTCGGACTCCCGGAGTCGATGCGATACACCGTGTCGGACTCCACGACGAGCAACGCGCAGTCCTTGCTGAAGGCCACGCCTTCGGGAGAGTTGCCCGGCAGCGTGACGCCGCCCGCGGGCAAGCCTGGCCAGGTGCAGCTCGGACTGCCCCCGGTCCCGCCGGTGCCCGAGCCACCGGTTCCACCCGACGCGCCACCAGCTCCACCCGACGTGCCGCCGGTGCCCGCGCTACCGCTCGCTCCTCCACTTCCGCCGCTGGTTCCACCCGCTCCCGCAGCACCTGCGCTGCCGCTGGCTCCACTCGACCCCGCGGCGCCTCCGCCTGCGGATCCGGCATCGCCACCAACACCGCCGGCTCCAGCCGAGGTCCCGCCCGAACCTCCGGTGGCGCTCGTCGCCCCCGTGCCGCCGTTGCCTCCGCTGCTAGTTCCCCCGGCTCCCATGCCCGTCTTGGCCCCCGTGCCTTCCGACTTCTTGCTGTCATCGTCACCGTCGCAGGCGGCAAGCAAGCTGAGAGCGCAGAGGGCGTAGAGGGCATGAGCGGCAAATCGCATATCGGCGGCATCCTACACGGATCCGACGCCGACGGGCGCGTCGCTGGTCAGTCAGTCTCGGACCCTGGCGCCGTGGCCCACGTCGAGGACACTCGACTTTTCGTCGCCCTCAATCGCGCGCGGCGCAGAACCTTCGCGTCCCCACCGCGTGGATGGCTCTCCCAGCGCCGTTGCAGGCACCTCGCGCCGGCACGCGAACTGCAGGTGCGGGAGCGTGAAAGCCGTCGTTCTTGCTGCTCTGCCGGATGATCATGGCCCGCTCAAGGCGGTTTCGGTGGCTCTCCTCGCGGAACTGGAGAGCGCTGGTTACGACGAGGTGAGCCTGTTCGAGCTCGACAACACCGCGCTCGCCTTCTGCCAGGGGGAGTTCGACTGCTGGCTGAAGACGCCCGGGAAGTGCCGGGCACGCGACGCCGAAGAGGAGATCGTTCGGGCAGTGCACGACGCGGATGCGCTGATCTTTCTGGATCGGCTCGCGTTCGGCGCTCATGGCTACGCCGTCAAGCGCGCGCTGGATCGCTTGATCTGCTTGCTCGAGCCGTTCTTCACCAAGCGCGCCTCCTTGACGCACCACGAGGCTCGTTATGCCAAGCAGCCGGCGCTGTTCAGCGTGTGCTGGGCGCAGGAACCCGTCGCGCGAGAAGAAGAGACCCTCTTCGACCTGACCGAAGCCAACGCGCTGAACTTTCTTTCCCCTCGCTTCGGCAGCGTCGTCCTGCACAAGGACGATGAAGCCGGGTGGTCAGCGCGACTGCGAGCGATGCTGGCTTCCTCGAAGGTACCAGGCGAGACCATTCACTCCCGAGCGCCCTTGCGCGCCGACCTGCTCGCGATGGCGGCCCCGGACCTGGGTGTGCTGGGGCCCACGTCCGTGCGCCGGGCGGCCCTGCTGGTCGGGAGCCCAAAGGTGAAAGGAACCAGTGCCTCCGAAGCGCTGGCGCGCTCCCTGGCCGCGCGTCTCGAAGCCGAAGGCGTGGTCTCGACCATTCATCACGCCACCGCATTCGTTCATGACAACGCGCGCTCCCGAGAGCTCGCGAAGGCGATCGCCGATCACGATCTCCTGGTGCTGGTGACACCACTGTACTGCGATGCGTTCCCGGCGCTCACCACCCACGCTCTCGAGCTGATCGCCCACGCTCGTACCCTGCGGAACCAACCAGCGCGCTTCGTGCTGATCGTGAACTGTGGCTTCCCCGAGCCTGAACAGAACCGTACTGCGCTGCGCATCGGCCGACACTTCGCCGACGCCGCAGGCTATGCCTTCGGTGGCGCGCTGCCGATCGGCGGCGGCGGCGTGGTTCAGCCACAGGAAGGCCTGCGCGAACCTCACGGACCGGTCGCCCACATCGTGCGCGGCCTGGATCTCGCCGCGCCAGCCCTCGCCCGCAACCAGGTGGTGCCCGACGCCGCGCTGCAAGAGGTCACGCGACCGCTGCTCCCGGACGCCCTCTATCGACTGATCGGTGACCTCGGCTGGCGCTGGAAGGCGCACGAGAACCGGCTCTCGCAGCGGGACCTGCGCGCGCGTCCTCTGGACGCCGATGAGCACCAGGCAGGCTAGCCGTCGCGTCACCACCGAGGCGCCAACCGGCTCAGTACCCCCACACCGTGAGCGCCGCCGTCTCGTCGGGGCTCAGGTTCGCCCGCCTGCCGGTCTTCGCCACTCGCCGAGCTTCCAGCTCGAGCTTGTGCGTCGCGCGCCACAGGGCCCGCGCTGCGATTGGACGTGACTCGAAGGCGTCGGAGACGCACGCCGGGTCCACGTCGAGCTCACACAGCTCCGGCTTGCGGCCGAGGCGCCCGGAGAGCAGCAGGAGGCCCCAACGCGATGAGTAGTCGTTGCCCAGGCTGGCCTCCAGGGGCCGACCGAGGGGCGGCTCGACGCCAACCGCGGATTGATACAAGTCGATGCCGTCCAGGCGCCGCGCTGGCTTCAGATCGAACGCCGCCAGGATCGTGGTGGCGATGTCCATGGCCGTGGTCGGCAAGCTGACCTGAGACCCAGACAATTCTCCATGCGGAAATTTGACGTAGAGCGGCGCGAGCAGGCGATCCTCGCGCAGCGGAGGCGCGGGGTCGAAGGGGACCTCCGGCGGATCCCCCATGGGCACATCTCCCGCGACGATGATCAACGCATCGTCGTAGGCACCCTTCTTCTTCAACATCGCAAGCAGCTTGGAGAGCTCCGCATCCTGCTTGATCAAGGCCGCGTCGTGGAACGCGTGGAGCCGCTGCCAGTCCTCCGACGCCAGGCGACGCGAGCTGGCGCGCCGCCTCGCTCGCACGTCGTGCAGGATGATCGCCCCGCGCCGCGCCCGCAGCAGTCCGCCGTACTCGCTGGGTGGCAGCTGCCCCGCCTCTGCGGTCGTCAGATCCCACGGCGGATGGCCCCCTCGAAGGTGGGCGACGACCAAGCGACGGCTCTTGGAGTCGAGCTGCTTCTCGAGCCACTCGTTCGCCTTCAGGAGCGGCTCGGATGCAGGGAGATCCTTCACCGGAGAGTACTCCTCGAAGCGATCCCAGCCACGATCGAAGCCAAAGCCGGCGAAGCTGGTCGGCACCCCGGTGAACATCGCAGTGCGCCCGCTCGCCTGCTTGAGCACCTCAGCCACCGAGCGCATATCCTCGGGGATACTCCCGTACGGATCCTGCAAGCCATGGGCGCGGGGTGAGACCCCGGTGAGCGCGCTGGCGACCACGGCCGAGGACACGGTCGTGGGGGTCCGATAGCCCGTGTAGGTCACCCCGGCGCGCATCAGCTCTGCCAGAGCAGGCATGTCCCGCGGGGGCGAGAACGGTGGGACCCGCCGTCTGTCGATGCCCGATAGCAGGATCAGCACCACCGTGTTGGTCGTCGGCGTGTGCTGCTTGACCTCCACCGGAGCCAGCTGGAGCTCCGGGTCGCCGAAGACGAGCCGGCCGGAGTCCACTCCCGACGCCGCTCGCAGCTCGATCGCCACCAGACGGTCGGCGTAGTCCTTCAGGTCGATGTGGACCGGCGTCCAGGAACTGCCGGGGCCACCGTGGAGCTTGCGGCGCTGAAGCACGAGGGGCTGCTTCCCGTCCTCGAGCAAGCGCAGCTCCGCGTCTCCCTTGCCCGTCCCCCAGAAGCCGAGGTTGACGTTGAACGCCGCGCCCGAAGGCACCCAGAGGGGACAGCGCACCGCGCTGGGCGCTGGCAGCGTCAGCGCGTGCCGCGGGACACCGTCGATGGCAATGTCCCGCACGATGTCCTCCTCGCGCAGCGGGGTGAACGTCGCCTTGATGTCATCCGTCGCAGCCAGACGGATCCAGTCCACGTCGATGCGGCCCTGCGGACTAGATTTTCCGCGTAGATTTAGGGTGACGGTGTGCCTGCCAGGGCCGATCGTCGTGTCGAGGCTCCGGGTGCGGACGTTCTCGATGTCCTCGCCGAGCTTCACCGTCGCCACATAGCGGTCGTCCAGGTAGATCCCGGCCCGACTCACGCTCCCCGCCGCGCCCCGTAGCTCTACGAAGGGCTCCTCGAGGTCGGCGTCCAACCAGAAGTCGTAGGCGAGCTTCTTGGTGTCGATACGAGCGACCTGGGTACCTTCGCGGTCGACGGACTGCGTGTCGACGAAGGGACCGATGTCAAACTCGCGCCGAGCCTGAACGTCCTTGCCGGCGAGGTCGATGAACGCGCCGCGATGATACAGATCACAGCGCGAGAGCAGGCTGACCAGGCTCGTGCGACGTGGCTGTGGAGCGTCCGAGCTTGCCCCCCCCACGGCGCCCGAGCTGGTGGGGGTGAGGGTCGAGTCGGGCTCGTCTTCGTCACAGCTCGTGCAGGCGACCGCCAGCGCGCACAGCGCGAGAACCGGGAGTCGCCGGAGCTGTCCGAGAGCCGTCGTCACACGCCCCACTTGTCCCCTCGTCGCGGCGGGGTCAAGCGATCCCTGGCCGAAAGCCGCAGAACGCCCCGCCCGCTCGGCCAAAGCCGCGCGCGAGTCGCTAGCGGAGCTCGAGGTCCGCGCCCCGGACGACTCTACTCCTCGTCCTTTGCGCCTTGCACCTCGAACAGCGTCGTCCGGCGCCCTTCGATGTCCACCGTCTGCTCGAGCTCCTCACCGTTGAGCTTGATCCGCACGTCGTGCTTCCCGATTCCGAGCGGAACCCGGCGCCGCGGACCGCGTCCGACGAACGCCTCGTCGACGTAGATCGAGTGGCGAGCGCCGGTGTTCAGCTCGAGCAAGCCCTTGTCCGCGTCGAGGGTGATGTCGTCCGGCGCATCGCCGACGCTCAGCTTCACGTTCGCGCCAACCTTCGACTCCTGCTTGGCCTTGGCCTTGGGAGCGGTCTCCTCCGCCTCGGGGGCCTGCGCGCTCGGCTGCTCCTGGGGAGCTTGGGCAGCGGCAGCCGGCGCCTCCTCGCCCCCGGTCTCGGCGCTAGCCGCGGGACCCATCAGCATGCGCACGCCGAAGTACGCGACCAACCCCGCAGCTGCCGCCGCGCCGATGGTCCCGGCGCCACGCAGCCACTTCGGGCCGGCAGACTTGTTGATCCCGTTCGCCGCGAGCGCCGCGGGCGTCTCGTCCTCCAGTCGAGGCATCGGCCCCTTGTCGATCTTGCGCACGCGAGGCTCGTCGAAGCGGATCGACCGCGCGGCGGGCAGCCTGGGAGCGGAGTCCCGATCCGGGTCTGCCGCTGCTGGGTCGTCCTCCGTCCTCTGCGCGTCGCGCTTGGCCTCGAGCGACTTGAGGCCGATGCTCGGCGCCGCGCGATCGCCGCCGCCCGACGGTCCCGGCAGGTCACGCTCGTCGAGCGACCTGGTGGCGCTCGCGTCGTCCGTTTCTTTCCGCGCGGATTCTGCGATGCTCTTGAGGCTCTCCGAGAGCTTGACCTCGGGCTTCGGCTCGGGCTTGCGCGAGGCCTGCGGCCCAGCGCCTGGGCCCAGCCCCATCTGAGTGTCGACCTTGGGCTTCGCTCGCGCGATCGGCACCGAGTCCGACGACTGCTCCAGCACCTGGGCCGCAGGGCTCTCTACCGCGTCCACTGCCCTCGTGCTCGCCTTCGGTGCCTCGCTGACCGCCTTCGGCGCCTCGCTGACCGCCTTCGGCGCTTCGCTGACCGCCTTCGGTGCCTCGCTGACCGCCTTCGGCGCGTCGCTGACCGCCTTCGGCGCTTCGCTGACCGCCTTCGGCGCTTCGCTTGGCTCGCCGTGGGCTTGCGGCGGCTCCTCGCTCAGCGCGGGCCCTGGCTCGCTGCTGGACTTGAACTCGACTTCCTTGGTGGGGGGGAGAGGAGCGGTGTGCTCCAGCTTCTCCCCTGGACGCGGCATCACCACGGTCTTGACCGCGGGTGACTGCGCCTCCGAGCGACGCTCGAGTCCACTGACCAGCTCGCTGCGCAGGCTCTTGGCGGGAGGGTCGATCTCCTTTGCTGGGGGTAGCGGTGCGGTGTTGCCTTGGGCGGCCTCGACGGCGGCAGACGAGATCTCTGCGCGCTCCCCATCTTCTTTCTTCACGGAAACGGGGCCGGCGACACCCAGCGGTGCAGTGCCCTCCTTCGCGCTCAGATCCAGCGTGGGCCGAGGCACCGCCGGCGGTGCGCTGGCCGTGGGCAGCTGTACGACCTGGGCCGCGGCCGACCCCTCCTCGTCCGCAAGCTCGACCTGTGGTGCAGCCGACTCGTCGCTGGCCTCGGGTGCAGCCGACTCGTCGCTGGCCTCGGGTGCAGCCGACCCGTCGCTGGCCTCGGGTGCAGCCGACTCGTCGCTGGCCTCGGGTGCAGCCGACTCGTCGCTGGCCTCGGGCGCAGCCGACTCGTCGCTGGCCTCGGGCGCAGCCGACTCGTGGCTGGTCTCGGGCGCAACGCTCGCAGCAGGTTCGGGCGCAGCGCTCTCGGCCGCGCTCACGTCGCTCACCGCCGGCGCAGCGCTGGCCTCATGCACGCCCGCTTGTGAATCGTCCCACCCCGCGTCGGGATCCTCGCTCAACGGAGGCAAGCTCGAGGCGCTCTCGACCTGGGCCCCCACCATCGCCGGCGAAGGCTCTGGCTCGACGTCGACCTCCGAGTTGGCGATCGCTTGCCGAGCCGCTTCGGTAACGCTGAGCAACGTCGAGCTGCGCTTGAACTCGATCTTGCGCACCGGAAGCTTCTCGATGTCTTCCTCCGCCGAGCTCGTATCGACCAGCTCCGACTCGTCCCTCACCCCCTGATCCGAGCTCTCCGCGGGTGGATGCTCGCTCAGATGATCCAGGACGCTCTCGATCTCTTCCTCGTCCCGAGCGCTGAGCTCGGGTTCTTCCTCGGCCTGGTCGAGCAGACCCGAGAAGTCTGCCTCGTCGTCCGACGAGGCGGGCTGTGAGAAGGCCTCCTCGATCGCGGGTGCCTCGTCCACCTCCGGGGGCACCGCCGACTGCTCGAAGCTCAGCGTGAACTGCGGCGGCTCGAGGCTCTCCATCACCGGTGGCGGCTCACCCGTCGCGGTCACCTCGCTCATCAGCTCGGCGGCCCGCGGCAACAGGTCCTCGGCGCTCGAGGTCACGATCGCACGCACGCCGCCGTGCTGCGCCAGATCGAGCAGGACGGCCTCCACCAGCCCGACCTCGACGCCCTCCTTCATGAGTTGCCGCACGGGAACGCCCTGAGCGACACGGCGCGCCACATCCCGCGCCGCGTCGGGTGTCGCGCGCATGTAGGCGTCGAGCACGGCTGGGTCGAGGGCCACTTGACTGACCTCGAACAGGCGCCCTTCGCCGAGGGCTGCACGGGCACCCCGCGCGAGGCGAATCGGCTCCTCGAGCACACCGAAGAGATCGTGCTCGAAGTCCCTCTGCACCTCGCCTTCGCTGGGCTTCACCGCGAAGCGGCCGGCGCTCACACCCAGCAACGCCGCGATCACCTGCTTGCCGCGTGCGCTGGTTCCGTCCTCCGAGGTACGGGTCGCGCTGACCGGCTTGCCTCGTCGTATCTCGACCTCGTACAGGTAGGCGGCGTCGCGCACCGTCAGCACGCAGTTCGGCAGCCGCTTGCACGCGAGCTGGAGCACCAGGCGCGGCGTGATGTCGCCCAGGCGACCCTTCACCTCACCGCCCGTGGCCAGGCGCGCCTCGATGCGGCTGCGAGGACGCAACACCTCGCGCAAGCGCTGAACCACGAGCGAGCCGTCGGCCTCCTTCTTCAAGTAGCCGTCCGCGCCCGCACCGAGCTCACGCACTCGCTGCAGCATGTCCTCCTTCCAGGACAGCAAGATCACCGGCACGTCGCGTACGGCGATGTCGCCCTTTACCGCACGGCAAAGCTTGAAGCCGTCGAGCTCGGGCATCAGGATGTCGCTCACGATCGCGTCAGGCCAGTGACGCTGAGCGAGCTCCAGGGCCTTGCGGCCATCGTGCGCCTCCATCACCTGAGCGCCCGCGCTTCGCAGCAGCCCGCTGATGAACCACGTCACCGCCGGATCGTCGTCGGCGACCAGGATCAGGCGCCCGTCGAGGGTCACGTCGTCCCCGACGCGACCGCCCGCTGCGCGCTCGCCGGCGCGACGCTCACCAGTCACCCACGGCGCGACGTGGATCGCTCCCTCCGGACCGCGTGGGTCGAAGCGAACGTGACCGCCCGAGCGCACCGTCACTACCTCACGGATACGAGCTATGGCACCCCACACGGCTGCCAGCACCTCCGAGCCGTCGCCGAGGTTGACGAGCCGCTCGATCGTGGCCGGATCCACGGTGCCCTTCAGGCCCTCCTCCAGCTCGCTCGCTACACGCGCCGCGAGCTTCTCCACCGTCAGCTCTCCAAAGCCGCGCAAGGCCTCGGGCTTGCTTGCGCTGCGTCCGAACACGTCGAGCACGGTCGCGCGGAGCGTGCTCGGGCTGACCGGCTTCGGCAGCACGCGGTTCACACCCAGCTTTGCCAGGCCGCTCGCGGCCTCCGGTGAGTCGAACGACCCCACCACGACGACTGGCGCCAGCTCGAGCGCTGCGTCTCCGAGCAGCGTCTCGATCAGCTCCTGAGCGCTCGGGCGATCGTAGTCGATCAGGATCACGTCCGGAGCGTTCTCGAAGGCGAGACCGCGAGCCCGCATCAGGCTCTCGGTGCGCTCCACCTCCAGCGCGTGGCCAGTGGCGAAGGCCAGCTCGCTCTTCAGCGAGTCGGCGAGCGGGGGAGTCCCGAACACCAGCGCGTGCATCGGAAAAGCTCGCCCGCTGCTGGCCGGCTTGACCGCACGGAATTGTCCCGAGCCACCCGGGCTGAGCACCAGGCTGGGCATCAGCTCCAGGCGACGCACCAGTTGACTGGCTCGCTCGTGGCTCAGGGGGCCCGATACCTCCGCTTCGACTTCGCTGAGCGCTTCGGCCAGGCCATCGAACGCGAGCACCTGGGCGGCCGCCTTCAGGGCGTGGAGGCGCCGCTGTGCCGACGCCTGCCGCTCGCCGGCATCCGGCGCTTTATGCAATGATTCCAGCAGGTTGCGAATAAACTCCAGCCGCCGCCCCAGGCTCTGAACGAACTCGGTGCGCGCGGCGGCAACCGCCTCAGGCTTCTCTTCGGCTCCCGGACCCTCGACCATGGTCGGCCGTTATCATGCCACGCCTGAGCCGGGCACGTTTCCTGCGAACGTTTCGCTAACCGCGTGCGGAACTCCGAGCGGGCGCTCCCGGGAGCAAAGCCCGTGTTTCTCAGCGCTTTGCGATGCGTTCCCGCACCCAGGCCGCTGCGGCATCGGTTCCGAGGTTACCCCCAAGGTCCTGGGTCACCTGTTTCTCCGCCAGGGCCGCGGTGATCGCCGCTTCGATGCGCTGCTCCTCCTCGGGCCAGCCGAGGTAGCTGAGCAGCGCTCCCACCGTGAGCAACGCCGCGAAGGGGTTGGCGACGTTCTTCCCGGCCAGAGGTGGCGCGGAGCCGTGGACGGGCTCGAACAGACCGACTCGATCCGGGTCCGCCGGGTGCACGTTGGCCGAGCAAGCCATCCCGAGACCGCCCTGGAGTCCAGCTCCCAGATCCGTGACGATGTCGCCGAACAGGTTGTTGGTGACGATCACCTCGAACTGACTCGGGTCCTGGATCAGGTACAGGCACAGGGCGTCGACGTAGACATGCGCCCGCTCGATCTCCGGGTAGCGTTGACCGACTTCGTCGAAGACGCGCAGCCAGAGCTCGTGAGCGTGGCGCATGGCGTTGGACTTGTCTGCCATGTGGACCTTCTTGCGGCCGTGTCGCTTCGCGTACTCGAAGGCCGCGACGATGATCCGCTCGACGCCGTACCGGGTGTTGATGTCCTCGTTGATTGCCACCTCGTGCGGGGTGTTGCGACGCATCTGGCCGCCGACCCCCACGTAGATGCCTTCGGTGTTCTCGCGGAACACCACCAGGTCCACGTCGGCCTTCGTCTTGCCCTTGAGCGGGACCAGGTCGTCCGAGAGCGCGCGCACCGGCCGGATGTTGGCGTACAGGTCGAAGCCAAAGCGCAGCCCGAACAGGATGTCGCGGGCGTGCGCCATGTCAGGAACACGCGGGTCGCCCAGCGCGCCGAGGAACACCGCCGCGCAGCGGTCCCGGATCCTGTTCTTGATTTCCTCGGGGAAAGTGGTCCCGTCCTTCAGGTAGCGCTCGGCGCCGAGGTCGAGGTCCCACAGCTCGAGGGGCAAGCCTCCTTCGGTCCCATACCACCCGAGCAGCAGCCGAGCCTCGTGGGTCACCTCGGGGCCGATGCCGTCTCCACCAATCAGCGCGATGGTCTTGGTGTTCATGTCGACGCTGCATACGAGTGCGCCCCGCCCGCGGCAATATGCAGTATGCGGCGGCCTGCGTTCCTCGAGGTGAGAGCG
>JAGQIY010001113.1 GCA_020430865.1 Myxococcales bacterium | reverse complement strand
GAGATCTCGGGTCATGTCCAGCGCGGCTGCCTCGAGGTGTTCCTCGCCGAGCGGTATGAGCACTTCCTCGGCGCTCGCGTAGCCGACCTCGAACTCGGGATCGTCGCTCGGCGCCGGGGGGGGCAGCGTCTCCAGTTCGCTCGAGGTGGCCTGTGCGCGCATCGCCGGCATGCTTGGGGTCGTCGGCTTGGTTTGCCGTGCGGATTCGGTTTCGACGATGGGCTTCGCGGTTCGCAGCTTGGAAGCGCTGCTCTTCAGGTCGACGCGCCCCAGTGCGATCTTCGAGTCGGATGGGGGCTCGGGCCGTGGCACCGCCGGGGCGGTGGAGGTGTCGCGCGTCGGATCCGTCGCGCCGTGGGACGTCTCCTCGGAGGAGTCCCCCGGCGTTTCCGCCTTCACGGCCTGCATCGCGGGGTCGGTTGGCCGCTGCCTGAGGTCGGTGCCTGCGATCAGGTTGCGCAGGCGCTCGATCTCCTCCACCGCGCGATCTCGTTGCTCTTGTGCCTGATCGCGAGCACGCCGTGAGTCCTGGGCCTCCGACTTCGCCTCCGCCAGGCCCAGGCGTGCTTCGGTGAGCTCTCGCCGCATGGCAGCGAGCTCCTGTCTCACCACCTCCAGCTCTCCTCGCGCCTGCCGCAGCGTGGCCTCGGAGTCCGTCAGGCGTGCCTCCGCGTTGCGAGCACGGTTCTCCGCGCGCTCGCTCTGGCGGTGGGCTTCATCGCACTCGCTGCGTAGCCAGTCGATGCGGGCGGCGAGGTCTTGCTCCGCGGAGACGCGGCGGCGGGTGTGTTCCGCCATCGCGCTCTGGGCCAGCGCGTCGTCGCGCTCGCTGCGCAGCTTCTCCAGCTCTTGCTCGTGCTCGTCGAGCAACAGCGCGAGGAAGGCGTCCTGCTCCTCTTGCAGATGCTCGCTCGCTCGACGAGCCTCTTGCAGCTCCTGTGCGGCGTGGCTACGCTCCGACTCGAGCTGCTCTTTCAGGGATTCCAGCGCGCGGTGCTGCTGGACGAGCAAGCTCCGCACCTCGGACATCTCCTTGGAGAGACGCTCTTGCTCGATTTCCTTGTGGGAAATTTCCTTCTCCAGGTCCATGGCAGCCGCGCGCAGTCGCGCGAGCGAGTTGCTGCGCTGCTCGCTGGGCGTCATCGCCGGCTTGCCGGGGCGTGGAGCCATGTGGGAGGCAGGGTGACCGGTCCCGACACCATCCGCCTCACCCGAAGCTGGTCTAGGTGGCCGGAGTGCATCGGCGCTATGGGGCTTCGAGTCCACGAACTCGGGACAGTAAAGCACAGCTGGGCCGCGGCAAGGGCAGAGTGTGTGTATGCATCCCCGTGTTCGTAGCGGAACTACTCGGGATTACGGAGCTATTCGACCTGCCTCGGCAGTCTACCCGCGCGCTCCCGCGGTTGGGGGTGAGGAGCGGTGTCTCCATGCCCAGGGGGACGCGAGAAGCGGTTCCGATCGCACTGCAAGGCGCCAGCAGCCGACGACGTGTCCAGCGCAGGGCGGCGCAGTTGGCTCCGAGTCTCAGCGCTGGTCGCTGTGCGTCTCAGCGCGGGTGGCTCACTGGGTGAGCAAGCGCTGGAGCGTCTTGGCCGCCTCTTTCAGCGCTCGCCGCGCGCTCGGCACCGCTCCCGCCATGTTTGCGAAGCCGTGAATCTGATCTCGTGCGCAGCGGTACTCCACGGAAACACCTGCCTGGCGGAGGGCATCGGCGTAGGCTTCGCCTTCGTCACGCAGCACGTCGAAGCCAGCGGTGACGACCACCGTCGCAGGTAGGTTGCTGAAGTCGCTCGCCAGCAGGGGCGAGGCGCGGGGGTCGAGCGTAGCGCTCTGGCCGCCCAGGTAGTGATCTCGGTACCAATCCACGTTCGTACGCTCGAGAACGTAGCCCTTGGCGAAGACCTGCATGCTGCGCGTTTGCATGCGGAAGTCCGTGCTCGGATAGAGCAGGAGCTGGGCGGAGGGCGTCGGCTCACTCCGCGCGCGAAGCTGCTGGCTCGTCACGGCGGCCAGATTACCCCCCGCGCTGTCGCCGCCCACCGCGATGCGCCCGGGATCGACGCCGTAGCGGGGCGCGTGTCGCCTCACCCAGCGGAACGCGGCCTGGGCGTCCTCGATGGCCGCAGGGAACCGGTGCTCCGGAGCCAAGCGGTAGTCCACCGAGAAGACCGGGACCCTCGCGTCGTTCGCCAGACAGCGCGTCACGGGGTCGTGGGTATCGATGTCGCCCAGCACCCACCCGCCACCGTGGTAGTAGACCAGCGCCGGGGACGGGCTTCTGGTGCCTCGCGGAACATAGCAGCGCAGGCGCATGGGCTCGCCAGCGGCGTTGGGAATGAAGGTCTCCTCCACGCTCTCGAGGGGAGCAGACGTGGGACCGAGGGCGGGCCAGGTGATGGCGACCTCTCGTCGAGCGTCTGCCACCGCCGTGTCCTGTGGCATCGACTCACCGGCGAGCCGCAGCGCCGCTAGTAGCAGCTCGACCTCGGGCGCCAGCTGCTGTCCATCCAGCGCTGGCCGAGGCCCTCCGGCGAGTCGTCGCAGCAGCGGCGCCGGCAGCTTCACCAGCCTGCGCAGCAAGGCAGCCTGGAGCGGGGTGGTCTGGAGCAGGACTTCTTGAAGCGCAGACATCGGACGCGAGCATACCTTGGCTCCCAACGGCGGGTTCAAGCGTCGGCGTCGCGGTCGAGGTGAGTTCGGGCATGCGTGGCGCCCGCGCTCGAACCCCCCGTGGCGTCCCGCGGGGCTGATTCCAGGCTATTCCCCAGGCGAGGCACCATGCGCGAGAGCACCCAGCGCTGAGCGAACAGCTGGCGCTGGGCGCGCTCCAGCTTCTGGGAGAGGCGGCCGAGGAAGACCAGCGTCGCGGTCGTGAGCACCAGGCTGCCGCCGGCAACGAACCACCACAGCCTGGTAGGCGAGACCTCGAAGCCGATGGGAGAGATCACCAGGTGGCCATTTTCCATGAGATAAGTGCTGGGGAGGACACCGGTCAACTGAAGGCAGAACGGCAGGTAGATCGCGCTGAGGGCCACCGCGATCTGCGTTGCTCGCATCCGCGCCTCTGCCCTGGAGTTCATGAACAGCAGCGGGAAATGGGCCAGCACGCCCAGCGGGGGCAAGGCGAACGGTCCTGCGACGACGGTCAGGCTCGCGGCGGCCAGCGCTCCCAAGGGTCCGCTCACGTAGTAGTGCCAGTCGGGAACCCTGGTGAGCCGACTGGCCCTGCCGAGCCACGCAGCCAGCAGCACGAACGACAGGATGGCGGGTGAGACCGCGAGCAGCGCGCCACCGGTGACCCAGAGCAGCATTCCGGCGAAGAGCCCAACAGGGACCATGGCACGGAGGGACCAGCGCACGGCGTCGGTGCGATGGGCCTGCAAGCGTGACCCCAGGTCATCGCGATAGCGTGGATCGAGTTCATCCGCGCGCAGGAGCAACCTGGCGAGCAGGGTCGGCGCGTCGTCGTCGTCAGGAGTGAGGGCGCTCGCGTGGTTCAGGGCCCGAAGAGCCGACAGCACCTGGCCTTCTTCGCGCTCGGCGAGTAGCTGGATCGCGCGGTCTCGCTCGGCCTCGGCGCGCTGACGCCTGTCCTCCACGTCAATGCGATCCGCCAGGAAACGTTCAACGCTGAGCGCCAGCTCTCGGGCGCTGGGGCGCTCGTCGGAGTCGAAGGCGACCGCGCGCAACACGAGATCCTGGAGCCGTGGCGGCACCTGGGCGGTGTTCATCACCTCGAGGGCTCGCCTCTCGATCGGGGCGGCTGCGAGCTGCATGGCTTCATTCGCGCCGGAGCCCGGGTTGAGTCGCTTGAGGGTGAGCACCTCGAACAGCATCGCACCAAGCGCGAACACGTCGCTGCTGGGCTCGGGACCCGCTCCGCCTCTGGCGTGCTCCGGGGACATGTACGCTGGGGTGCCCAGCGCCTGAGACGGATCGGTGAGATCCGCCGGAGCGGTTCCTAGCGGAGTCACCGGCGAAGCGTCTCTTGGACGTTCGCTCGCCACACCCCAGTCGAGGAGGTACACCTCTCCGTACTCGCCGAGCATCACGTTGGAGGGCTTGATGTCCCGATGCACTACCCCGCGGCTGTGGGCGAAGGCGACGGTCCACGCGACGCGGGTGAAGTCCTGCAGCAAGTGGTACTGATCGAAGCGCTCGAGGGTGGACTCGTCCCCCAGCCGGCTCGAGGCCAGGATCTCGCTCAGCACGCGTCCGTGTACGCGCTTCATCGCGAAATAGGGCAGGCCCTGATTCGAACCAGCCTCGAACAGCGGGACCACGCCCGGGTGGTTGAGGCGACTCTGGATCCGCACTTCCCGCGTGAAGCGCGCACGTTGCTCCAGGTTGTGCTCGAGGCGAGCGTGG
>JAGQIY010001112.1 GCA_020430865.1 Myxococcales bacterium | reverse complement strand
GTTGCCGGTGGGGTCGTGTAGGTACTCGGTCTCATTTGTCGAACCGCTGAACACGCAACGCCTGGGGCGCGTGAGCATGTGGCGAGCGTAGGGCGCCCTGAATTGGTCGTACTGCTGCGTGAGGAACCGCTTGAGCCGTTCGAGCGCTATGCCGCGGAATGACTCCAGCTCGCCGAATTCCACAATCCAGTGACACGTTGCGGCAATCAACGCGTCCTTGTCTCCAAGGTCCGGCATGTTGTCCAGAAACCAGTCGGGATTCCGTGCCAGGATCCGCAGCGCAGTGCTCTTACCCGTTCCCTGCCGTGCCTCGAGAATGAGTGTCGTGTCAACTTTGCAGCCTGGCTGTAATCCTCGAGCAACCGCGGCAATCAGCCATTTCCGTCCGGCGAGCCGGTTCCAGTCGGTCGGGGCGGCTCCAAGGTAGGTCGTTAGCCAGTGGGAAATCCTGTCGACGCCGTCCCATGTGATTCCCTGGAGGTAATCCCGCAGCGGGTCAAGGCCGTTCAGCGCGCCAGACTTGGCCGCGGCGTGCTCCAAATGATCCCTCCCTACCCTCATGAATTGGTCGCGTGAGAACCACTGCGCCAGACACAACCAGTCCTGCTCGCGCCATTCGTCGCCGACGTTGATGTCGAACTGATCCCCAAGCGGCGGCTGGCGCTTCCAGGTGAGCTTGCCCTTCATGTGGTCGAGCTGAAGCGAGCCTCGCCACTCCGGGTGGTGTGTCAGGAGCAGGAACGCGTTCCCCGGCTCGTTCTTGACGCGACCCTTGCCATCATAGGCGAGCAGGGTGGTCCAGCTCTCGTCGAGCTCGAGTGAACTCGACCCCACTCCTTCGCCGCCAGAAAAAGCCGTCGACGGGCCTTCTGGATTTACCTGGGAGGAAATTGCCGCGGGCGAGCTGTGGTCGAGCGGCACGCGCCCTCGCCCTGCGTTGCCCGGCTTCCACCCCTCCTGGAGTTCGAAACGCTTGCGGATGATGCGCTTCACGTCGTCCGGGACGGCTTCCCACACTTCGTTCTGCTTGCGGTGCAGGCAGTGGCTGTGACTGCAGTGGAACCATCCGATCCCACCAGGGCGACCGCTTCCGAAAACGACCGTCGACGTGTCCCCAGCTTCTCCACAGGTGTGTTCGTCCTCCCATGGGCAGCGCACTGCCATGCGGTCGACGCCGAGCGAGCGCATCTTCCAGCTCGAGGCCGTGAATGCTGCCCCGAGGATGCTCTGTACGGGGTCCGCAAGCTCTGTGTACTCTGGCGCCCGTGAACGCTTCAGGGCGTAGTCCAGGACCCATTGCGGAGCGTCTGTGAACTCTCGGATGGACGCCTGCTCGAATTCGTACCGCGCGCCGCTGTAGTGCCTCGAGGGTGGTGCGATGACGTACCCGCCAGAGGTCTTGAGCTCGACCCCGTGCCCCGGGACGACGCAGCGGTACTTTTGCCCGTCTGAGGGGAGCCGGTAGTAGTAGTGCTGCCCGCCTCCGCCCGTATTGACGGTGTAGGTGGGTGGCAGGTCTCCGTGCTCCTGCTCGAGCTGGTTCAGGGTGGCGATGCCGTCGTTTCGCGGGTCCACGTCGACGGCGATGAGCCCAGCCTCACCCAGGGCCAGGCCGATGTTTGCTTCGGGGTGAGAGCGCCACCAGGATTGGATGACGACTTTGGCCGTCGACGCTTCCTTGAACCCGTTCCGGGTGAGCGGGTGCTTGCCGGGCTGCTTGCAGAGCTTGCCCTGGTTGCACGCGCAGGTGCCACGGTCGGTGATTCCGTACACGGGGAAGACTGGGATCCCTTGCTCCGCGTAGCGCAGCGCAGCGTGAAGAAGTGCCGTCGACGCGGACTCGATAGGGACTACGGTCATGGGCTCCTCAGGGTATCAGGACGCCAGCGCCTCCGCTAGCGCACGCTCTGCCTCTTCGACGCTGCGCACGACCGCACAGTACGCCCCGAACTTCACCATCAGCGCCATCCATTTCTCTTGCTCGGGCGACACACGCCCAGTGGGCGTCTTCACCTCGAGACAGAACCAGCGCCCGCTCGGCTTGAGGATACCCACCAGGTCGGAGCTCCCCACCTCGAGCCCGTAGGTGAGGTTGCGCGGGTGCTCGCTGAACTGAACGCGGAAGTAGCGCTGCAGCGACTCCACCGTCGCACGACCGAATTGCAGGAGCTGCCCCTTCGACGGCAGGAACAGCTTCCCGACCTGGTTGCGCATGAGATAGAGGGACGGGTGACGCCCGAGCGCCACCCTGATATCCCGCTGGAGCTTACCTTCTTCGGTCACAGGCTACCAGCCGCCCTTCTTCTGCTGCTGGCCGCTGTTCTGCTGACCCTGGCGCTGGTCCTTCGGCGGGAGCAGCACGTCGATGTCACGCCAGCTGCCGACCTGAAGCTCCACGCTGCACCCAGGTTTCCCCTCCTTCGTGGTGTACTCGCGCACGTGGGTCTGCCCGTTGATACAGACCTTCGTGCCCTTCTGGAGCTTGTCGAGCCGCTTCTCGGCCCACTCGCCCCACATCGTGACACGGATGAACGTCACGTGCTCGACGCCCTCCTTCACGAAGTAGTTGGTAGCCACCGAAAACTCGGTAACCTTGTTCCCACTCTCGAGGTTCTTGGTGCTGGCGTCCTGAGAGATGTGTCCGATGATTGTGCTATTCCACATGGATATTAGCTCCTACTTCTTTCTGTTTGTGATGCGCCAGGCCACGGTTTCGGTGACCCGGTTGTACTCTTCGCTCGCGAGGTCTGGGTACGTCTCGAATGCCTTCGCCTTGTCGAAGTTCCGTCGACGCGTTGGGACAGGGCGGTAGACCTTCTCGCCCCCCGGAAGCTCTACCCCATCGCCTGCTCCGAAGCTCGCGGCGTACTCCTTGATCGCCGACTTCAGCTCATCGAGCCGCTTGCCGGCGAAGTTACTCACCTCGAGCGCATCGTACAGCTTCTGAGGGCTGTCGATGCAGAAAGCTTCGGCGCGCGAGATGCCTTCGCTCGAGACCTGGCGCCCGGTGAGGCGTGAGAGCGGGATGACCTGCTCGGTCTTCTCGTCGATGGCCGGGCAGGTGTCGATGCACGGGCAGTAGAGCTCTCGGCAGTGCATCCCGGGCTTCGGCGTGAAGTCTTCGGAGGCGAGCACGTCCATGAACCGACGCGCCAGAGCCTGGAGTTCTGCTGGGTTCGTCTTGTGCGGTCGGTAGGTGACATCGCCCACCTCGTCGATGTAGGCGTACCCGATGAGAACGGTGTCGTAGGCCTTGCCTTTGCTCAGGAGCCAGCGCCACGCAGCCCAGCCCTGCAGCCCGAGCTGGATGGAGTCGCGCGCGCGGATCCCCACGTCTCGCCCCGTCTTGTAGTCGGACACCTGGAGTACGCCTGGCGCGGGCTCTGTGCAGAGGTCGGGGGTGACGCGGACAACCGCACCGGGCATGCCCACAAGCGCCTCTTCGGAGAGGTTGGCTTCTTTCACGCGCAGCGT
>JAGQIY010001111.1 GCA_020430865.1 Myxococcales bacterium | reverse complement strand
GGTGCCTTCGTTGCCGCCATCGGTACCTGCATCCGGCGTCTCACCCTCGATGATGCACTTGCCCTCGGCGTCGACCGGCAGCGGCTCGGACGCGCCGAGCATCTTGCCCTGGTCGAGCGGTACGTTCAGGTTGCCCGTGTTGCGGTTATCGTGGTGGAAGCTCTCCCACTGCACGACGCCGTCCGACTTGCCGGCGGTCTTCCAGGCGTACAGCCAGCCATCGCGGGTGCTCGCGACGACCTCGAGCCCGCCATCGCCAGTCAGGTCGGCGACCAGCGGGGTGGTCATGATCCACTGACCCGTGAACTTGGGCCAGCCTTCTGGTGAGCGCCCGCAAGCGTCCCAGGCGTGGAGGAAGTAGCCCGCGCTCCCGGTGATCACCTCGGGGTATCCGTCTCCCGTGAGATCAGCGATGGCCTGGCTGTTGAAGAAGGTGAAGTCCTCGATGATGAGGGGGCTCGCCGGCAGCATCTTGCCCGTCTTCCCGTCCCACATCGAGAGCAGCTGCTGAGCCTTC
Source organism: Myxococcales bacterium (assembly GCA_020430865.1). Next base: position 27,395 of record JAGQIY010001111.1, on the reverse strand, counting down.
GAGCCGTTCGGCTGAGACGAAAGCAGCGTCTGAGCCAGGCTCAGCGACCCACCCGAGCTCACGACGTCTGGCGTCCCGTCCTGGTTCAGGTCGCCGAGAGACGGCTGGGCGAACAGCGGGAACATCGTGTCCGGGGCCACGGCGTTGCTGTTCGCGCCGAAGATGCTGGTCGGCGCGAGCCCGCGCTTCTCGGTTCCGTCCTCGTCGCGGATGGGCAGGGCGTTCTTGGGCGTATCCGCGAGGTTTGCCTGATCGCCAGGATCCGCGGGCAGGATGAGCGGCGCGCTGACGTTGCCGTGCATCACGCCCTCGGGCTTGCCGTCGCCATCGAAGTCTGCCGCGACCGGTGAGTTCGTCGTGCCCTCCGCGATCACCGGGAAGAGGTTGAAGGAGGTGAGGGAGATGGGCCAGTTGCTGAGCCACGGCTTCTCTCCAATCGCGGTGCCGCGGCCGTCGATCAGGTAGAAGTTGCCCGCATTGCTGCCGTTGCCGATGCGCTCGTTGGATCCCGTGAGCACGTCCGGGATGCCATCGCCCGTGAAGTCTGCCACCGCCGGGGTGGTGAAGACGCGGTTGTACTCGGGGGAGCGCTCATCGTGGAGCGTCACCGGCCATCCCGGAAGGTTGCTGCCGTCAGGCTTGAAGATGTAGACCTTCCCGTCGAAGCCCGCCTGGACCACGTCGAGCTTGCCGTCGTTGTCCATGTCTTCCAGCACCGGAGAGCCGAACGCGCCGCGTGCAATGCGCGTCACGGTGTCCATGCAGGGGCCCGCTGGGGTCGATCCGTCGAGGGGGCACGACGGCACGTCGGGCATGCGCACCGGCCAGCCGCTGACAGCACTGCCGTCGGCGTGGAACGCGAACACGGTGCCGGACCAGGTCGCGACGACGATCTCCAGCTTGCCGTCGCCGTCCAGATCGCCGATCGCTGGCGTCGCCACGATCGACTCGCGCGCCGCGTCCAGGTTCACACCGGAGTTGGGGTTGGAGTACGCCGGTGCCGCGCGGTAATCCGGGCGGCCGGTGTCACCGTCGAGCCCGTCCAGGGCTTTGACGGCGATCGGGAAGCCGGGGAGCATCTTCGGTGCACTGCCGCTCAGGTCCCAGGCGTTGATCTTGCCGTCGGCAGTCGCCAGCACCAAGTCGCGTACGCCGTCGCCATTCAGATCCGCCGCCTTCGGTGAGGACTCCCCCGAGGTCCCCAAGTAGACGGGGAATCCGGGGAGCAGGTCGGGATCGGAATGGATCTGATAGGCGCGTCGTAGCTCGCCCTTCACGTCGCCGAGGGCGCCGCCATAGTGCGCCGTCGCCCGGATCCGTACGGTAATCGTGCGATCGTTCTCGCCCAGTGGGCTGTCGACGTCGCGCTCGTGGCTGATGTCGAGCCCGCGGATGTCCAGCTCCGCGAGGGCGCTGCCGTCGGTCGGAAACTCGGGGCCGCTGACGTTATCCATGCCGCCGAACTGCGTGAACTCGCTGTCCAGCGGTTGCACACCGGGAGCCCACTCGGCGACATAGTCGAAGCTGGCCGCGCGGGTCTTGATCGTGCCCTTGATCGGCACCGGCCCGCTGACCTGATCTTCGTACAGGGTCTCGAACCAGAACGGCCGCACGATGTCGACGTCCGGCGGGATGCGACCCTCCTTCACAGCCTCCACGGCCTTGTTCACGTTGATGCGGCCGTAGCCGAAGCGCTGGTCGAAGCCCGGCTGCGACCAGAAGTGGCGCGAACCCGGCTCGCGAGACTCTGGAATGTCGATGTCGTCCGCCGTCGCGAAAAGGATCTGCGCGACCTCGCCCGCCGCCAGCGGGGCGGTGCCCGCCTCGAGCGCCATCGAGTGCATCAACCCGGCGATCCCCGAGGTGCGCCCCGTCGCCTCGCTGGAGCAACCCGTGCCGGAGGCGGACAGGTAGTTCTGGGCGCCGTAGTTGGTGCAGGTGTTGAACGCCAGGAAGCTCTCGGCGGTCGTGCTCTGCTCGCCGCTGCCCAGCATCGTGATCGCGTGCACCGGCATGGTGTGGTTGGCGGCGGCGGGTACGTTGTGGTGGCGCGAGTTCTCATCGGCCATCGACGCGACGACCACGACGTCCTTGCTCCAGGCGTAGTCGAGGGCGCTCTGGGCGAAGGCGCTCATGTTGATCGTGCCCAGCGCCTCTTGGACCACCTTGGCGCCGTTGTCCGTCGCGTAGACCACCGCCTGGCCGAAGTCCTGGACGTCGGCGATGAAGCTGTCGCCGACCCGCAAGGGAACGAAGCGACACAGCGGGCACACGCCGATGTCGCCCATTCCGTTGTTCCCCGCGGCAGTCGAATCTCGTGCCTCGCCGGTGCCGTGACCGTAGCGGGTGTCGTCGTAAGGATCGTTGTCGTCCTTCAGGAAGTCCCAGCCAGAGATGTCATCGGTGTAGCCGTTGCCGTCGTCGTCGATCCCGTCGGAGAAGTTCAGGATCAGATCGCCTGCGTCCAGTACGCCGTTCAGGTTGGCGTCGCCCTTCGGGCGCCCATCCGCGGCATCCGGGGTCAAGGTGGGGTCGTCCGCGTAGTCTGCGACGGTGACGATGCCATCGCCGTTGCAGTCGAAGCCCGCGATGGCCCCGCTGCCCCCGCAGGCTTGACCCTGGGCATCGAGCGGCTTGTGCGTTCCGAGTTCTCCCAGGTTGAGGTACGCCTTCTCGATCAGATCACGCTCGTCCCACTTGATGCCGGAGTCGAGCACCGCGATCAGCACGTCGTCTCGTCCGATGGTGTGACGCCACGCCATGTCGACGCTCATGCCGCTCGCGGTCTCCTCGGGGCGGATCGGCGGCGCACCCGGCGAGCGGTCGGGGATGAAGGAGTAGTACTGCCACATCCCCTTCTTGCGGTCCTTTGGGGCCATCGCGGCGACGTAGCCGTAGCCCGGATCGTTCGGCCAGTTGCTCGGGTCCTTCAGATCCGCCGGCGTGGCGCTCGGTGCGGGTGGCCAGGCGGCGGTCGCGTCGTTGTCGACGCCTTGCAGCAGGATGGCGAGCGCGACGCCGCCGAGGATGGTCAGCGGTCGACGCAGGCTGCGACGACTGGATCCGCGGGGAGAAACAGGGGCGGGAGACTCGGATGGATTCGGGCGCATGAGACAAGGACCTCGTTCGGTGACGACCCCGAGGCGGGGCGGTGGCTAAGCACCCAAGCGAGTGGCGCTCAGGTGTCGGTCGCCGCCGAGCCTAACACGATGGCGCCTCTAACCGAACGACCGTTTGGCGATAAGTGTCGCTCCTCGCTCGGGCACGAATCGCCCGGCAACTGCCGAGGATCACCCGCAATTGTGCGCCGCGTCAGCGCCGCGCGCCTCTCCACGGGGTTGGGGGGGGGAGGGGCCCACGCAACTCGCGCTCCGACCAGCAGCGCTTGCTCACCCCCAAATCCGAGCCCGCAAGAAGACTTGGGAGGAAGCTTGGCCGCGGCCTGCTCAGTACTTGCCGAAGAGGTCCTGGATACGGGTATCGAGGGCGATCGCGATCTTGTACAGGCTCGAGATCGAGGGGCTGGACTCGGCGCGCTCGATCTGACTGAGCAGCGAGATGCTGAGGCCCGTGCGTCGGCTCATCTGCTTGAGCGTCAGCTCCTTCTCCTTGCGCATGCCACGGATGGTGTCGCCGATGATCTTGTGGAGCTGTTCCTCGGGAGTGCGCGCAAGGCCCTTCTTGCGCATCACACGGCCGAGCACCTCGCGGAACTCGTCGACGTTGAACGGCTTCTTGATGTAGTCGACCGCGTCCAGCTTCATCGAGGCCACCGCGGAGTCGAGGTTCGGGTGAGCCGTGAAGATCACCACCGCGATGTCGGTGTCGATGCCGCGGATCCGCCGCAGCACCTCGATGCCGTCGAGCTTGGGCATCATCAGGTCGAGGATGATGACGTGGTAGTCGCCCTGACGGACTTCGTCTTCCACCAGGGTGGGATCACTGCACGTCTTGACCGCGAAGCCATCCTTCTCCAGCAGGGTCTGCATGTATTCGCAGATGGCGCGATCATCGTCGACGATGAGGATGCGAACGGCGGGTACTTCGATCGGCACGACTGAACTCCTCGCACCCTCGGGGCCGCGCCCAGCGCGGATCCGTGTGGCAATACTGCACGCCCTGAGGGATTGCAGTGACACTATAAACGAAACGGGGTTGCAGTGATACTAGATTCGCAATCGAGTGCCGAGCATCGTGTAGCTCGCCGAGCATCCCTGGATAGCTGAAATTAGTTGAGCAATCTTCTGGACTTGAGCCGGACCCGGGGCGGCTGACCGAACCCCTGATGAAGCAGACCAGCTGGCCGTTCTGCGTTCCGCTTCAGCCCGGGGTGCGCGGGTTGCGGAGTCCCGCGCGGCGCCGAGTCGGCCACGTCAGCGCGCTGCCTTGTTGCCCCGAGCGACCCGTTTCCCTGGCTTGGATTTCCTTGTGGATTTTTTGCCGTCGGCCCAGGGGATTGGGTAGGTGTACTGGGTGTACGGATGCTCCGACTTGCTCTGCAGCTCCAGGTGTCCGACCAACAGTGACGGACTGATGGTGCTCACCGGGAGGTAGCCCGACTCGGCGCCGCACTGAGCGTTGTCGACGTAGTAGTCGTTGCCGGCCGCGATGATCGAGCGCACGGCGTTCAACGGTGTACCCACGAAGTTCACGCCTCGGATCAGTTCCTCGCGACCATCGGGAAAGACACGGCTGGCGAGGTTGATGTCTCCGAGGAAGGCCTGGAAATTGTAGCCTTCCGTGGCGGTCTCGCCGCCATCGGCGCGCACGATACGGATGCCGTAGGGGACGCCCTGGCTGCGGATCTCCTCCACGAGTCGTTGCCGCATCTGCTCGCGCGAGAGACCTTGATGGCTCTCCACCACCGTCACCGCCATGCGGCTGATCGGACGCTGGTTGTAGCGGCTACGGCCATGGCCATTGCTGCGGTGCCTCTTTTCGATCCCGGCGCGGGAGGTCAGGAAGCCCTTCAGCACCCCGTGGTCGATCAGGCTCGCGCGCTGGGCTGGGACGCCTTCGTCGTCATAGCTGTAGTGACCGACCAGGGACTGATCCTCGAAACGGTCGAGCCCCGCGTCGTCGTACATCGAGAGGAACTCCGGCAGCACGCGCTCGCCCACGGCGTCGCGGAATGTCTGTCCTTCACCGGGAGAGAGCAGGCGGTTGCCCTCCAGGCGGTGGCCCAAGGCTTCGTGGACGAGCAGCCCTGCGGGGCCTGGCTCGAGCAGAACGGGCCCGGAGAAGGAGCGCACGACGGGTGCCTTCGCCAGCTCCCTCAGCAGACCGACCGTCGACTTGATTTCCTCGCAGAAAGACTTGAGATCTGGGAGCTCGCCGGGGTCGGTAACGTAGCGAGTCACCGTCCAGGGGAAAGCGTCTCCGCTGTCACTCAGCAGCCACAGGTAGGCGTCCAGGGAGTAGTAACCCTGACACTGGATGACCCGCGCGCCTTCGCTGGACACGAACGTGCGGACCGAGTGCCGACACTGGAACTCGACGTGGCTGGTCTTCACATCAGCGTACGCGCGCTGAGTCTCGGACGCCTTGGTCACGAAACGCGTCCAGTGGTCGAAGTCCACGTCGGGGAGCGGGCGCCAGCGCAGATCCACGAGCGGTTCTCGCTTCTCGTAGGCCGGGAGGTGGCGGCTGGTGTTCAGGTACGTGAGCTCGTCGGCCTGCTTGCGCAGATAAGCTTCCATTGCCTCGCGGTAACGACCGTCGGTGAGACGCCACAGCGCGTGGCGCACACCGTCCAGATCTCCGCCGAAGGGCAGATCCACGTAGCTGTACGACTCCTCCTCCGTGGAGTTGTCGTTCAGCCCGCCTTCTTGCACTTGGTCGTAGCGGTAGTTGCCGACGCGAACGTCCGCGAGGCAGTCGCGGCGTCTATACGAGCCGCGAGTCTGCAGCGAGCCGTAGCGCGCCTGCACTCGCCAGATGCGCTCGTCTCGGACGAGATAGGAGATGTAGTAGGGCTTGGGCTCGGTGTGGCGACGCAGATGGCCGAGGGCGCGCTCGGCCTCGCTGGCCATCATCTCGCAGAGCTTCTTGGTCTCAGCTCGCTGCATGATCGTGTTGGTTTCTCGACTTCTCGCCTTCGACGCCGAGACCTGGAGGAAGCCTGGACCGCGTGTCCACGAGCCCTGGAGGACCCGGCGAAGGGGCGGGGGTTCTAGCACGCAGCCTTCGGCCTTGCGCGCGCTAGTGGCTGGCGCGAAGCCGCCGAGCTGGTGGCAGGGGCCCTGGCAAAACCAGGGCTCGGCGGGGCGGGCCAGCGCAGGCGCAGAAACAAAAAAAGCTGCCAAACTGGTCAAAAAGTTGCGCTCGAAGTGGAAGGTCGGTGAAGAAACCCCAGAAGATGCGCGGATCTGGCGGCGGGTGCTGGCCGACCGGTCGGAATCCTGGTTGATTCCTGTGGCGTCTGGGAGAGGGTAGTGCACACTCCGCTGCCCGTTCAGCAAACGGGGCGTCGCGCTTCGGGTACTCTCAGGATGAGATTCTCCCGCGGATTCAACCTCCGAGGCGACGTCAGCATCGTCCAGATTCGTCCTGACCCCACACTCCGAATGATTCGCTTCCCCCGTGTCTGCAGCTACTCGTGGATCGTCGATCCGCGCTAGCTCAGCAATCACCCGGGCTCGTCCTCGCTGGCTCGCGCAGGACTGGATCAGAAGCACGCATCAACCAAAACGAGAGGTTCGCACGTGGCAACCAAGAGTACTTCGACCAAGAGCAAGGCCCCGAGCAAAGCGACGAAGTCGAAGGCTACCTCAACCACCGGCGCAAAGAAGAAGGCCGCGAGTCGCCCGAAGACCGCGGTCAAGGCCGACGCGGAAGTAACCGCGGAAGCGGACACTCCAAAGAAGGCCAAGGCGGCGAAGTCCAAGGCCGACAAGGCGGAGAAGAAGGCCAAGTCGACGAGCTCCGTAGACGAGGTCGAGGCCGACGAACTGGCGAACGAAGGAGCCGCTTCGGGAGAAGACTACGAAGGGGCCAGCGATTCCGATGCCCCTCCCGCTCCGCGCGGAAGCAAGTCGAAGGCGAACGGTAAGTCGAAGGCCAGCGTCGCCGAGTTGGCCGCGGAGGACGAGGACGACTTCGACGAGCCTGCGAAGGGCAAGGCATCCGGCTTCATGACCTACGACGAGGTCAACGACGCCCTGCCCGACGACAGTGAGAGCAGCGAAGACGAGCCGCTGGGGATGGAGGGGGACGCCGCCGAAGCGAGCCCGAGCGACCTACCGCCTCAACCCGAAGAGCGCCGCAAGCGTCGAACCGAGAAGGAGCCCGCCAAGGCCTCGAGCAGCGACGACCCAGCGTTCGGCCGCTCCAATGACCCGGTGCGGATGTACCTGCGCAAGATGGGCAGCGTGGCCTTGTTGACCCGCGAGGGCGAGGTAGAGCTGGCCAAGCAGATCGAGGAGGGCGAGCGGCAGGTGCTGGAGGCGATCCCGAAGAGCCCGATCGCCACCCGAGAAATCAGCCGTATCGGCGAGAAACTCAAGACGCACAAGATCCGAGTCAAGGACATCGTCAAGGACGCCGATGGGGAAGATCAGGAGTTCGACGAGGAAGAGGCGGATCGCCGGATCCTGCGCCTGATTGATCGTGCGAAGCGCCTCGGGAAGAAGATCGACGATCTGAACGCCGAGCGCCCCCAGGCCGCCGAGGCTCGCAAGAAGCAGATTGACAAAGACGTCGATTCCGCACGGAAAGAGCTGATCCGGGCGCTCCAGGACATGCGACTGAACAAGAAGACCATCGACGGCATCGTCGGCAAGCTCAAGCTGCTGATCCAGCGCATCAAGAATGCCGAGGCCAAGGCGGTCGCCTTCGAGTCGCGCGAGACGATGACGCGGCCTCAGCTCAAGAAGCTCCTGCGCGACGCCCGTGAGGACGTGGACGTCGCGCGAGACCTGGCGCGGAAGCTGGACGTGCCCCCGGAGAAGCTGGACGAGATCGAGCAGTCTCTGCGCGCTGGCACCGAGGACGGCGGGGAGGACATGAACGTCAACGTCACGGCGTTGATGGGCGCCTACGACGCGATTCGTCGGGGTGAGCGCATCGCAGAGCGCGCCAAGGCCAAGCTGGTCGAAGCGAACCTGCGCCTGGTGGTGTCGATTGCGAAGAAGTACACGAACCGGGGTCTGCAGTTCCTGGACCTGATCCAGGAGGGCAACATCGGGCTGATGAAGGCCGTGGACAAGTTCGAGTACAAGCGCGGCTACAAGTTCAGCACCTACGGAACGTGGTGGATCCGTCAGGCGATCACCCGCGCCATCGCCGATCAGGCGCGCACGATTCGTATCCCGGTGCACATGATCGAGACCACGAACAAGCTGATCCGCACCTCGCGTTACCTGGTGCAGGAGCTCGGGCGCGAGCCCACTCCCGAAGAGATCGCCGCCAAGATGGAGCTGCCCCTGGAGCAGGTCCGAAAGGTCCTGAAGATCGCGAAAGAGCCGATCAGCTTGGAGACTCCCATCGGTGAAGAGGGCGACAGCTCCCTCGGAGACTTCATCGAAGACAAGAACGCCGTGAGCCCTGCGGAGGCGGCCATCAACACCAGCTTGGCCGAGCAGACGCGCGCGGTGCTCAAGACACTCACGCCGCGTGAGGAGAAGGTCTTGCGCATGCGCTTCGGCATCGGAGAGAAGAGCGATCACACGCTGGAAGAGGTCGGACAGGACTTCCAGGTGACCCGTGAGCGCATCCGGCAGATCGAGGCCAAGGCGCTGCACAAGCTGAAGCATCCGAGCCGCAGCAAGCAGCTGAAGAGCTTCATCGAGAACTGACCGGTTCCCGTATCGAAAAGCGAGCGCGAAGCTCCAGCCGACGCCGCAGCCGACTCCCGGTTGCGGCGTCTGACCTTTGTCGGATACCAGCGTCCCGCGAGCGCCAGAGGTGTGCTAGCTAGCGAGCCAGTGGTCGGCGTTAGGGGGCGAGTTCCGCGACGAGCAAGGAGAGCGAGGTCGTTTCCTGGAGTCGCGCTACAGTGCGCGCTGCCGGTGCTGGGGCTTTGGCTGGGCTGGATGAGTCCTGCCCGTGCGGAAACGACGAAGCGCCCACTGGTCGTCCACCTGAGCTGGCAAGCGCCCGCTCAGTGCCCGGCAGAGGACGCCGTTCGCGCTCCGGTCGAGCGCGCGCTGGAGCGCGAGGTCTTCGGTCCGCGCTCGAAGGCGGATCGCGTGATCTACGTCGTCCTGTCCCCGAAGGCGTTTCAAGCCGGCAAACCCTCGCATTACCGCGCGGTGCTCGAGGTCGAGACCCCAGGTGGCGCTCGACGCGGCCGTCGTGAACTGGTCAGCGACGGGAATGACTGCGCTGAGCTCAGAGAACCGCTCGCGTTGGTCTTGAGCTTGATGGTTGACGCCGAACTCAACCAGGCAGGTCGAGCTGCGGAACCTGATGCCGTGGGGAACGAGCCTGCGTCAGCCGCGCCGCCCCAGCCGTCGCCCGCCGCGCCTCGGCGACCCGTGTCCTCACCCCCGAGAGAGGCGACCGATGGAACCACCCCGTCCCTCGCGTTCCAGCTTGGTGCCGGGGCCCGCCTCGGCTCGGGATACCTGCCGAAGACCGCCGGGGCTGCAGGCGTGCAGCTGGGGTTTGGGCTCGTCGGAGCGGCTGGGTTCATTCAGGCGCGCCCGGGGCTCGCGTACTGGTTTCCGCAGGAGAGCGTTCAGGACGGACGAGGTGGACGTTTCCGCGGATGGTCTTTCCTTGGAGAGCTGTGCGCTGGGCGCGGTCCCTTCGAGATCTGCCCCGGAGTGGAGCGCCTCGAGTTGACCGGTGAGCCGGTTGGATTGGATTTCGGCGGCTCGAGTGATCTGGTGGCGAGCTATGCGCGGGTGCAGCTGGCGTGGGCGCCGAGAGTCGCGTCTTGGCTCGGGGTCCAGCTCGCAGTGCACGTCGGTGTCCCGCTTCAGCGCGCGCGCTTCGTCTACGAAAACGCCACCCAGAGCTCGGTTCTGGTCCACGAGACGCCGGATCTCGCCACGGGGCTCGGGCTGGGCGTTTTTTTTCCTCTCGCTCCATAAACGGCGGGGTGCCCGGGCACCCACCTGATGTGACCGCGGGAAGCAGCCTCTTGGCAGCCACGAGCCTCGAAGCTAGAGCGACCACCCAGGTGAGCGTTCAGGAGGTCATCCGCGCCCATGGGCCCTACGTCGGCCGAAGCCTGCGCTACCTCGGCGTCTCCGAGGCGGATCTCGACGACGTGGCTCAGGAGGTGTTCCTGGTGGTCCACCGCCGGCTCGGCGATTTCGAGGGGCGGAGCAGTCTGCGCACCTGGCTGTACGGGATTTGCCTGAAGGTCGCCTCGTCGCATCGCCGGCGCGTCGAGCGCCGACGCGAAGCGGGGCTGGGGGAAGCGCCCGAAGAGCCCGTCAGCGGAGGACAACAGAGCGCGCTCGAGCGCGCGGAGGCGAGGCGCAGGATGCAGCGCGTGCTGGCCGACCTGGATGAAGAGCAGCGTGAGGTCTTCGTGCTCTACGAGATCGAGCGCGTGGCGATGAAGGATGTCGCCGAGCTGCTCGGGTGTCCACTCCAGACCGCCTACTACCGACACCAAACCGCGCGGAAAAAAGTCATCGCTGCGTTCGAGCACATGGCTGCGGAGGAAGAGCTATGAGCGCCGTACAAGATCCGCCTCGCATGGTGGAGGCCGAGGACGTCCCCATGGGTCTGAGGGCCCTGATGGAGGACTCGCACAAGGACGTACTGTCTCAGGCGCAGGTGCTGGCGATCGCCAGCTCGGTTTCGCGGGCGACGGCAGGAGCGAGCCTCGCGCCCGTTGCACTGAAGACCGGCAGCGGTTCCGTGTTGAAATGGATCGGCGGGGCGTTCGTGGTCGGACTGCTCGGTGTCGGTGGCTTTCAGCTGCTGAGGGCGCCGGAGCCTCCGGGACGCGTGTCGACGCCCGTTGCTTTGCCGCAGCCGACGTCCGAGGTGAACGTGGCGCCGGTCGAGGTCACCGCGCCCGCCGCGAGCGCCGAGGAAGTGGCGCCGAAGCCGCGAGCCATCGCGCCCAGCGCAGCGGGCAAGGTCGCGTCGGAGCCGAGCCCCAAGGCGCAGCTCCTGGAGGAGTCGCGGTTGCTGTCAGCGGCGCGCGCGGCGCTCGCCAGCAACCCCAGGAAGGCGCTGGCGCTCACGGAGCGACATCGCACGAAGTTTCCCCAGGGCACCCTTGCGCAGGAGCGCGAGGTGATAGCGATTCAGGCGCTGGGCAAGCTCGGCAAGCAGAAGGACGCCGAGCAGCGCGCGAACAAGTTTGGCAAGGACTACCCAGACTCGGCGCATCAGGAGCGCGTCCAGGGGAGCGTGGGGGACAAGCCTTGAGGCTAGCCGTTGCCAGCTCGGTGCTTCTGCTCGGTGGGGCGTGCCTGCTCGCTTGCGCGACGGAGGAGGCCTCGCTCGGCGGCGTTGGTCAGGGACCTATCTCCGGCGCCGGCGTTGGGGGCATGATGCTGGTCGGCGGGAGCGCGGGCGTCGGAGGTGCGGCAGGTAGCGTGAGCTCTGGTGGCGCTGGGGGGAGCGCCGGAGTCGCCGGAACGGGCGGCAGCTCCTCCAAGGTCGCTTGTGAGCTTTCCACCTATGATGTGAAGGGGGAATGGCACGGCTGGAGCCACAAGAACGGGCCTGCCACGGTCTTCCTGAAGGACGACGGCACGACCTTCTACTGGGAGGTACGTACCGACGAGGCCCTTGCGGGTTGCGTACGTGTCGACTCGATGTGGGGCGAATATACGGTGGTCGAGGATCGGATCTCGGTGCTCTTGGATGCGGGTGTTTCCCATACGGAAACTTGTGACGATCCCGGCAACGACATCGACGAGCACCCGTTGACTGACGACCAAGTCGACACTTACCAAACGGACGACTGGGACGTGCCGCTGTACATGACCAGCGATGGGTACTTGATGCGCGGGACGGGCTTTCTGCGTGACGAGGGGTGCCCGCCGGAGCTCTACGGCACCTGGCGAGCTCGTGAGCCTCAGCGCGATGGCAAGGTGCAGAACTACGTGCATCGCTGGGAGCCCGGAGGCGACTACTACGAGTCCCGCGTGACTCAGTTCCCCATGGATTTCGGGGATCCGTATCGCGCGGGTTGCACCGAGACCTACGAGGCCGTGGGCAACTACTCGGATTTGGGAAATCAACGATTCCTGGCCACGTATGTCGAGGAGACGATCGGGCGTACCGGCTGCCTGGAGCCTGGGGGCAACCAGGCGCCGGAGACCAAGTCGGGCGACAGACCGGACCAGGAGTTCTACTACGACCTCGATGCAGCTCGACTGTTTCTATACGGCGACAAGTGGCGACGCTGAGCCAGCCATGGGTGCCGCAGCGTCAGGGCCGGAGCACATCAAACGCCCACCGCACTACCAGGCACCGCGCGAGCATCGGCCGCGGACTCTCGCTTCAAAGCTTTCAACAAACCACGGGGAAACACGACTCATGGACAACAAGCGATCACGACGCAGCCCTCAGCAGAGCCGCTCACGCGACACCGTCGAAGCAATCCTGGTGGCCACCGCGCGGGTTCTGGTCAAGGATGGCTTCGAGAAGCTGTCCACGAACCGCGTCGCACGCATCGCCGGGGTCAGCGTCGGCTCGCTCTATCAGTACTTCAGCTCCAAGCACGAGTTGATCGAGGAGCTGATCGAGCGTCGCTCGGAGGCGATGCTGCAGGACTATGAGGCTCGGGTGGGCGGACGAGAGCTGACCCTGGAGGAGAGCATCCGCACCATGGTCGATGTCATCCTGGACAGCAGGCGCTTGGATCGGGAGTTGGCTTCGGCGTTGTCGGCGAGTGGTCGCAGCAGCGCGGCCCCGAATCACCTGCGAGAGGTGCAGGCGTTGCTCACTCGCAGCTTCCTGGCGCATCGCCATCGCCTGCAACCTCAGAACCTCGAGCTGGCGGCCTTCCTCGTCATCTCCAGCATCGAGGCGGCCGCTGACTCCGCCGTGGCGGGGCGCCCCGAGCTGCTCGAGGGCGGCGCGCTGCGGGGTGAGCTGGTCGAGCTCCTGGTGCGCTATCTGGTGCGGGATTCGGCGAGCGAGTCCGGGGTGCGCCCAGCCGTGGGGCAGGTGCAGTCGGCCTGAGGCCCGACTGCCTCGGGGGACTCAGCATGAGCGCCAACCTCCGCTCGGGGGTTGGCGCTTTCGCGTGGGCTCGTATCCTCTCCCCCAGCGCATGCCCCCTCAAGATCCTCATACTCCGCCGCTGGCCCTCGTGATGGTGGGTCTGCCCGCTCGCGGCAAGACCTACATCTCTCGCAAGATCTCCCGCTACCTGAGCTGGCTCGGCTACCAGACGCGGGTCTTCAACGTCGGTAACTATCGCCGGGCGCGGCTGGGGGCTGCGCAAGCGCACGCCTTCTTCGATCCCACCAACGCCGAGGGCGTCGAGGCGCGACGTCAGCTCGCGATGGCCGCCCTGCGAGACATGCTCAAGTGGCTGAAAGGCGGCGGGCAAGTCGGAATCTACGACGCGACGAACACCACCCATGAGCGTCGCCGCTTGGTGCTCGAGGAGTGTGGCAAGGCGGGAGTCCAGGTGGTCTTCGTGGAGTCGATCTGCGACGCCGCCGTGGTTGAAGCAAATATCCGTGAGGTGAAGCTTGGGTCGCCAGACTACGTGGACATGACGCCAGAGGAGGCAGCGGACGACTTCCGTGCGCGGATCGCCCACTACGAGCGCAGCTACGAGCCCCTGGACGATCCCGGGCTGGCGTACGTCAAGTTGATCGACGTCGGACGCCAGGTGGTGGTGAACGGGGTGGAAGGCTACCTGTGTGCTCGCCTCGTCTTCTTTCTGATGAATATCCACACGGATAGGCGCACGATCTGGCTCACGCGCCACGGTGAGAGCGAATACAATGTCCAGAATCGCATCGGAGGGGACCCAGAGCTCACCGCGCTCGGCAGGGGCTACGCCAAGAACCTCGCCAGCTACATTCAGGAGCGTGTGCCCTTGGACCAGGAGTTCGTGCTGTGGACCAGCACGTTGCGCCGTACCTGGCACACGGCGGAGCCGATCGGACGCGAGGTGACCCAGTGGCGCGTGCTGGACGAGATCGACGCCGGCGAGTGCGACGGCATGACCTACGACGAGATCCGACGCGAGCGTCCCGAGGAGTTTCGGGCAAGGGCGGAGGACAAGCTGCGCTACCGCTATCCACGGGGAGAGTCCTACGCTGACGTCATCCAGCGCCTGGAACCCGTGATCGTCGAGCTCGAGCGTCAGAAGCAACCCGTGCTCGTGATCAGTCACCAAGGCATCATCCGGGGCCTCTACGGCTACCTGATCGGGCGTCCGCAGGAGGAGTGTCCGCACATCCAGGTGCCGCTTCACACCCTGATCGAGATGACCCCCACGGCCTACGGCTACGAGGAGCGCCGTATCAAGCTCGGCCCCGAGCTAGGCTGAGTCGGTCTTCCCTGCTGCGGCTGGTCTCGGGCCTGGGGGTGAGGGCGCGCTCAGCGCGCGCTCTTCAGCAAATTCTTGGCGATCACGAGCTGCTGGATCTGACTGGTACCCTCGTAGATGCGGAACAGGCGCACGTCCCGGTAGAAGCGCTCCACGCCGTAGTCCGCGATGTAGCCCGCGCCGCCATGGATCTGCACCGCTCGGTCGGCGACGCGCCCAACCATCTCTGACGCGAAGTACTTGGAGCAGGCCGCCTCGGTGCTCACGACCTCTCCGCGGTCGCGCTTGCGAGCCGTCTCCAGCACCATGCAGCGCGCGGCGTAGCTCTCCGTGTGGCTGTCAGCGATCATTGCCTGGATCAGCTGGAACTCGGCGATGGGCTTGCCGAACTGCTTGCGCTCGAGGGCGTAGTTCAGGCTATCGCGGATCAGCCGCTCAGCTACCCCGACGCACACCGCCGAGATGTGCAGGCGGCCACGGTCGAGCACTTTCATTGCCGTGCGGAATCCAGTTTCAGGGGCGCCGAGCAAGGCTTGCCTTGGGACGCGGCAGTCCTCGAAGCTCACGTCGGCCGTGTGTGCGCCCCGCTGCCCCATCTTGACGTCGTTCTTGCCGATCACGATGCCGGGCGAGTCTGCGTCGACCAGGAACGCGCTCACCCCCGCCGCTCCCGGCGTGTCGCTGGTGCGGGCGAACACCGTGAACACCCCAGCCTCCGGTGCGTTGGTGATGAAGCGCTTGGTGCCGTTCAAGACGTACTCGTCGCCATCGAGCACTGCTCGGGTACGCAACGACCCGGCATCGCTCCCGGCCTCCGGCTCCGTCAGAGCGAACGAGCCGATCAGCTCTCCCGAGGCGAGCTTCGGCAGGTAGTGTCGCTTCTGGGCATCGGTGCCAGCGATCACGATGCCTTGCGAACCGATGCCGTTGTTGGTGCCGAGCACCGAGCGGAACGCAGGGGACGTCTGCCCCAGCTCGAAGGCGACGCGGACTTCCTCTTCCATGCCGAGCCCGAGGCCGCCATAGTCCTCGGGGATTGACAGCCCGAACAGGCCGAGCTCGCGCATCTCGCCGATGACGGCTTCAGGGACATGATCCGTGTCGGCGACTTGCTCCTCCAGCGGCACCAGCCGCTCGCTGACGAAGCGGGAGACGGTTCCAAGGAGCTGGTCCAAGGCGTCGCTGCTCAGGCTCATGTCCTCATCTGAGGCGGCGGCGTTCTGGAGGTCAAGTGGCCGCCTGCCAGGTGACGAGCACCAGCAACATTCTGTATTGTGTCCGCCGCTTTACTGGTGGCACAGCACCAGCACCAAGCAAGGACCCACGTGGCACGAGCACCCGAAGCAGAAGACCAACTCGTCGAGAACATGAAGTCGCTCGGCTTCACGGCCACCGACGCCAAGGCGTACCTCGCGCTGGTGAAGAACAGCCCGGCGACGGGCTACGAGCTGGCGACGCGCTCGGGCGTGCCCCGCTCGGCGATCTATGGCGTGCTCAAGCGTCTCGAGGCGCTCGGCCTGGTCAACCCCATCCAGGACAAGCCCGTGCGATACGTGCCGCTGGCCCCGGAGCGGCTGCACCACCTCCTGAGCACGCGGTTCCGCCGCAGCCTCGACGAGCTAAAGGGCGGACTCGAGCACCTCGCTGGGCAGCGCAAGCAGGCGGTGACGTGGACGGTGCACGGGTACAGCGCGATGCTCGAGCAGGCCGAGGGCCTGATCGTCAACGCCAAGTCCAGCGTGTACGCCTCGATGTGGGGGCGGGAGGCGCAACGCCTCGCGTCGCAGCTGCTCGACGCGCAGCAGCGCGGCGTGAAAGTGGTGCTCTTCTCCTTCAACGCCTTGGACCCGGAGCTCGGGCAGGTGTTGAGCTACGAGATCGACGAGTCGGAGCTCGAGTCCTACTGGCAGCACAAGGTGATCCTGGTGGCCGATCAGCAGCGCGCCCTGGTCGGGGGGGCTGAGGATATCGACAACAACCGCGCGGTAGTCACCGACGAACCTGCACTGGTGGAGATGGCCGTCTCCAACCTGGTGCTCGACATCACGCTGCTCGGCCAGCGCAAGGAGCTCGACGTCTCCGAGGTGGTGACTCACCTCACGAAGATGCTCGCGCCCGTCGAGGAACTGGCGCACATGCTCGAGTCGTGAGCCGCGCAAAGCAAATCCACGAGGATATGAGAGGCAGACATGGGCGAGACCATTTTCTCGAAGATCATTCGCGGCGAGATCCCTTGCCACAAGCTCTATGAGGACGACCTGGTGCTGGCGTTCCTGGACATCAACCCGCTGAGCGCCGGACACACGCTCGTGATCCCTAAGCAAGCCGTCGCTCGGGTGGACGAGTTGACGGACGAGTCGGCGGCGGCCATTGGCCGCGTGCTGCCCAGGCTCTGTCGCGCCGTGATGCGGGCCGTCGGCTGCGAGGACTACAACATCCTGCAAAACAACGGTGCTCCGGCGCATCAGGCGGTGTTCCACGTGCACTTCCACATCATCCCGAAACCCAGCGCCGACGAAGGGTTGGGCATCGGCTGGCCAACTCAGAAGCTCGATGGCGACGCTGCGAAGGACGTCGCCGAGCGCATTCGCTCACACCTCTGACGTGCCACCGCGGTCGGGGCGGAGCGGCGCTCTTTCCGGGGCTCACGGGCCGGTGATCAAGAAGGCGCCCGTGATGGTGCAGGGAGGGCTGTTCGCGTCGTCCGACAGCGGGCTCTCTGCGCCCATGGCGCCGAAAGTGAGCAGCCGCGCTGGGGCGGAGGTCGGGGTTGCCACGCATTCCAGCTGGCCGTTGCGGGTGAGCGCGCAGCTCTCGAGCTGGGAGTAGGCGCTGCCGAGGTCGACGGCGTTGACCAGGCTCGAGCCGCTCAGCTGAAGCTGCCAGAGCTCGACGTCGAAGCCGCTGGTGGTGTCCTGATTGCCTGTGCGAAAGCCACCCGTGGGGTTCGCGCGAATGGCCAGGGCCTGGGTGTCGCTCCAGTAGTCGCTGATGGCCAGCGCCGAGCCGCCCCGGATCAGGCGGGAGTTGCAGTGGACGCTGCCATCGGCTCCAAAGGCGACCGGGTGGCTCTCGGTGTCGTGCGCGCAGGCGTCGTACGGGGTCCCGTCCTGGAGGAACCAGCTGATCGTGCTGCTTACCTCGCAGGCGAGATAGAGCGTTCCGCCCTGGTCCATGACGAAGTCGACGAGCGTGCCCGAGGCACAGGTGAATGGGAGTTCCAAGTCGTCGTCCCGAGCAGCTTGCCCATCGGGGTAGGTGTAGTTGCCGTTGCCGTCGTCCACTACAGGGTTGGGCGTTGCCACGAGGATACGCGCGCTGCTGAGGTAATAGAGGTTGCCGTTCTCGGGATGGATCCAGACTCGAGCCGCCGACTCGACGCCGGGCGCAGCGCTGATGGGGTCCTCGCTGCGCGTGGGACAGATCACCGTCGAGCCGCTTGGAGCCCCGCGTAGCTGGCTCACGCGGTACACGGCGTTGGCGTCGAAGGGGCCATTCGGGATGCTGCCCCCGCTGCCCCCGCTGGTGTTCCCTCCCGTGCCCCCGCTGTTCCCGCCAGCGCCCGTGCCGGCGTTGCCGCTTCCTGCCGAGTTGCTTCCTCCGGCGCCTCCGCCAACTGCGGTGCCTCCGTTCCCCATCGAGCCGCTGCTGCCTCCCACCGCGTTGCTGCCGCCGAAACCCGGCCGACCCGCGCTACCGCCTCGACCGCTGGACGGGTCGAGGCGCGCTGGACGCGTGTCGTCCCCGCACCCGACGAGCCAGATCAGACATGCAATGAACCCCCACCCTCCAGTGCGCATCGAGTCAGGGTACCGATCGCGGCGCGCGAGGCAAAGCGTTGCACCCCCGCGGGAGCGCGCCCTCGACCCTCCCGGTCAATCGCCGAACGCGAAGAGCATCGCCGAGACACGCCAGCTCCCGCCGTCGGCCACGGGGGTGATCGTCCAGCTGAAGCTGTGCTGGCCAGGTGCGGTGTACTCGGGGCGCTCGAAGTCGATGGGGGGCGTTACGCTGCCCGGACACCAGTTTGCGCGAGGCGCCTCGACGCTCTGAATCGCGCCGCAAGGGTTCTCCGCGCAGTATTCGAGGCTACCCCCACCAGTGCTGAAGGTCTTGCGTGTGCACAAGTCCTTGCAGTCGTCACGCCACGGCTGCTGGCGATCGAACTGCGTGCCGTCGGCGTAGAAGCGGTGGTCCCGCTTGCAGAACTCTTCGCCGGGTTGGCCACAGCCGGGCGAGGGAAGCACCCCTCCGTGTCCCGTGGCTCGGTACTCGACGCGCGTCGATGTCGTCCCCTCGGGGATCTGGAAGTCGATGGGCATCGGGCTCTCCGCGCCGTGGCTGCCGTTGTAGAGCGGGATCACCGCGAGCACGTTGCGCGGCGCAGCTCCTGGGCTCACCTGTATCTTCGCGGAAACGTTCCAGCCGCCGTTGGAACCGCTGACCTTGCCTTCGCTGTCGGACCACGTGGAGATGTGGCTCCTCAGGCGGTGGGGACCGGGTGCGATCCCGTTGGCCACATCCGTGATGTCGACCTCCAGGTGCATCGGTCCCCCAAATGGGGTGATCGCTCGCACGAGTTCGATCGCCGGCGGGTCCCCGTCGTTCTCGGGTTCATCCAGCGTGAACTCGAAATTGCGGTCGAATGCGTCGCAGTCTGCTGGCCAGCTCTGGCCCGCGGGTGGGGGATTGCTGGGGTTCGGGCCGAGCCACGTCTCGAACGGATAGCAAGTACTCTCCAAGTCGACGATCAGGGTCACCTTCTCGAACGGCCCCCGTTGGAGGTCGACCTCGGTCTCGACGTGCTGGAAATTGGGCTGGCTGCTGTCGGAGGTGATGCGCTCACGGTCGAACGCCTGGATCTCGAAGGCGTTCGGGTTCCCTCCAGTTCCAGCGGTCCCGCCCCCAGCGCCTCCGGCGGCGCTGCCGCCCGTGCTGCCCGCCGTGCCACCCTGCGCTCCCGTCGCGCCGCTGCCGCCGTTGCCAGAGCTGCTCTCCGAGTCGTCGGAGCAGGCGAACGTGGAGATCCCGAGGCAGAGGACGACTGCCAACCCGAGCAAGCTTCGCATCGCCCTGGCTTGTCCCATCCCCGAATGGCCTGGGCAAGCGACCACCCGCGCCATACTCGGGGTTTGCTGGAGTGGCGTTCCCCCACGATCTGAGCGGAACCCGTCTTGGCCGCACCCCGAGATCCGCTGGGCCTGTGCGAAGCGGAGGTCGCGGGGTGATGGCGGGGCTGGCCCAAATACAACTTCAGCCCGGCCAACCAGAGGTCGACCGGGCCAAATCGGGTGATTGTTGTCGGGGCGGGCAGATTCGAACTGCCGACCTCATGGACCCGAACCATGCGCGCTACCAAACTGCGCTACGCCCCGAGGCTTTTCGCAGGCAATTCCTGCCAGCGGGCGGCGCAGAATGATTGCTGCCCGCACATCTGTCAAGCGCTCGCGAGTCGAATCGTCGAGCTGTTCAGCGCGCCGAAAGCGGACCACGCCCACCCGGCTCGGGCCGCTGAAGGTGACGGGGGATAAAACTCACACTTGAGGCCGGCTTGCGCTTGGTTTCCCTCCCGCAAGCCGACCCCGAGTGTGACTGGGACGCAAGCTCTCCCCTGCTTTTGTCCCTGCCACGAAGGCGCTGCTCCCTGCGCTTCGTAGCTCCCGTAGCGTGCTGGGCAACGCGAGGGTCTGGGCAGTCATTCCCCAGCCTCCGAATTTTTTCCCAGCCGTCGCCGATCAGCCCACGCTGCTCGGCCAAGCGCCTGAATTTGCGGGGGATTGCCGTCTCGACGTGGCAGGCTTCGGGGATATGCGGCGATTGGCTTTGGGATTGGCACTGACACTGGCGCTTGCGAGCGGTGGCTGTGGGGATGACTCACCGAGCAGCGGGAGCGGCGGCTCGGGGGCCGGTGGCGCTGGAGGCAGCGCGGGAACTGGTGGATCAGGCGGCGCGGCGGATCCCTGCGAGCCCGAGGTAGTCGAGATCCCGACGCCCAAGATCTACACCCCGCGCTGGGCCTTCGAGCCCTGGATCTCCAAGGACATTTCCACCGGGCAAGACAGCCGGGACTTCGTCGAAGGCTTCAAGAGCCGGGACATTCCGGTGGGCGTGCTCGTGATCGATAGCCCCTGGGAGACCAACTACAACAACTTCATCCCCAACCCGAGCCGCTACCCGGAGTTTCCCAAGTTCGTCTCCGACATGCACGCCCAGGACGTGAAGGTCGTGATGTGGGTGACTCAGATGGTGAACTACTCTTCCTTCGACTACGAGGAGGGCGGCGACAAGTACGAGGGCAAGTCGGAGAACTGGGACGAGGGGGACCAGTGCAAGTTCTTCGTCGAGGACTCCTGGACCTACAGCTGGTGGAAGGGCATCGGCTCCGGAGTCGACTTCTTCAACCCCAAGGCGACTGCCTGGTTCCACGGCTGGCAGAAGCCGCTGCTCGACATGGGCATCGACGGCTGGAAGCTCGATTTCGGCGAGAACTACATCACCGACGACCCGATGACGACGGCCGCCGGGGAGAAGAGCCGCCAGGAGTACTCCGAGGAGTACTACCGCGACTATTGGTCCTATGGTCAGTACGCGACCGGTCGCAAGGACTTCATCACGATGGTTCGGCCATGGGATGAGAGCTACGGCTTCTCCGGTCGCTTTTTCGCGCGGAAAGAACACGCGCCGGTCGCCTGGGTCGGAGACAACCGGCGCGACTGGGTCGGCCTGGAGGACGCTCTCGATCACATCTTCCGCTCCGCCGATGCGGGCTACGTCGTGGTCGGATCGGACCTGGGAGGCTACCTCGACCGCGACGACAAGACCTTCGAGCTGGTCCCGTTCGATCAGCTGAACTTCGTGCGCTGGGCGGCGGTGAGCGCGATGACGCCGTTCATGCAGCTCCACGGCCGCGCCAACCTCGAGCCGTGGGCGGTGCCGGACAAGCCCGAAGAGACCGTGGCGATCTACCGCTACTGGGCGACCCTGCACCACGAGCTAGTGCCGTTCTACTACAGCCTCGCGGAGGAAGCCTACGCGGGAGCGGAGCAGATCATTCGCCCGGAAGGTGACCTCGCGAGCTGGGCGGGGGACTATCGCTACCACCTGGGTGACGCGTTCTTCGTGGCCCCAATCCTGGACGAGACAGGGCTACGCGACGTGGCGTTGCCCTCGGGGGCTCGCTACTACGACTGGTGGGACGCGAGCGCAGCACCCTTGGACGGAGGGCAGACGCTCGCTGCCTACGACTCGACGGATCCCGCGAAGATCCCGCTGTTCGTGCGCGAGGGCGCGATTATCCCCATGGATATCGACAACGACGCCACGGGCATCGGCAGCGCAGCGTTCGCTGGCTCGGACACCTGGTTGCTCTACCCAGGCAGCAGCGCGACGAGCTTCAAGGCGCACGATCCGGACGACGCCTCGACCACGGTGCAGCTGACCGCCAGCGGGGTGGAGCTCAGCCGTACCTGGCGCCCGGCCATCTTGCGCGTGCGCGTGGAGATGCAGCCGACGAGCGTCAACCTAGGTGGTTCCGCGTTGAATCGGCGAAATGATCTCAGCGCCCTGCTCGCCGCGGACTCCGGCTGGACCAGCGACGCGACCTACGTCTGGATCAAGCTGCCTCAGAGCGATAGCCCCTCCAGCGTCACGTGGTGAGGTGCGACCCAGTCGACCGACCTTGGCTCACATTGGGCCACTCGCCCTCGACGTAGCTGACTCGGGGCGTGGGAGCGAAGTGCAGTGAACCCGCCGGGATGCTGGCCCGAGCGTCAGTCGCTCTGGCTGGCACAGCGAATGCTTGGTGCGTGAGCATGACTTCTCTGCGGCTCGTGGGTTTGGGGGTGAGCGTGGCCCTGCTCGGCGTCGTTCTGGGCGCTGGGTGTGGAGGCTCCACGAGCAGCGGAAACGGCACGGGTGGGAGCGCTGGCACGGCGGGCGGCGGCGCACAGGGCGGCACCTCGGGTGGTGGCGGGAGCGCCGGCAGCGCTGGCGCAGGCGGCACTGCCGGCACGCCCAACGACTGTCAGGTGCCTTCGGACTGCGTGGTGGTACCCATCAGCTGCTGCGGCAGTTGTGGCGTGGCGAGCCGGGGTGACGCGCAAGCGGTTCGCAAAGACCAAGCCTCCAGGCTGCGCGAAGCCGCGTGCGGCGAAGGCACGGGCTGTCCGGCTTGTGCAGCGCCGCCGGATCCCACGCTGCTCGCCACCTGCGAGGCCGGCCAGTGCACGCTGATCGATCTCCAGGATCACCCGTTGACCGAGTGCCAGACGGGCGACGACTGCCGCCTACGCACCGACACCTGTTGCGAGTGCGGCGGACCCACCGATGAAGGGCACATGATCGCCATTCGCAAGGACGGCCACCTCGAGTCCCTGGTGTGCGATCCGAACACCGCCTGCGACGACTGCATTCCGGACTACGGAAACACGCCAGGCTTCGTCCAGGCGGAGTGCATCCAGGGCCACTGCACCGCCTCCTGGTACTATCCCGAGCCTGGGAACTGACGTGATCCCGTCTCGAATTACCTCGCGGATAATGCTCGGGCTGCGCGGCGCCGCGTGCTGCCTGAGCTTGCTCGTCGCTGGCTGCGGAGGAAGCACCAGCAGCGCGGGGGGTACCGGAGGAGGCGCCGGGGTCGGTGCTTCAGCAGGTGCCGCTGGAGACGCTGGGAGCGCTGCACAGGGCGGCACAGGACAGGGCGGCACAGGACAGGGCGGCACAGGACAGGGCGGATCGGCAGGCATTGGAGCGCCGCCGCAGGACTGCGACGTGCCGTCGGATTGCATCGCGGTGCCCGCTTCGTGCTGTGGCGCGTGCGGAGCAGCGACGCGCGGAGACGCCGTAGCGATCAACCGGAGTGAGGCGTCGACCTATCGGCAGCAGCTGTGCTTCGACATGGACTGCCCCGCGTGCGACATGCCACGGGATCCCACGCTGGTCGCCACCTGCTCCGCAGGGCGGTGCGAGCTCGTCGATTTGCTCCAGCACGAGGCCACCGCGTGCACGCGCGACGAGGACTGCGTGCTGCGTACCAACGAGTGCTGCAACTGCGGCGGCGCGCAGGACATGGAGCACCTGATCGCCGTCAACTCCATGAGCAGCTACCCGCGCCTGGTGTGCGACCCCGATGAAGCCTGCGACGCCTGCGTGGACGCGCCTCCAGATCGCGCCCGCGCATACTGCGCAACCAACGGACATTGCGCCGCCGAGTGGGCGCTCGATTGAAGGAGAACGAACGTGCGAAGACTTTGGCTTCTCAGCTTGGTGATGTGCGTGGCCTGCGGCGGTTCCACCTCGAACGATGACGCGAGCGGCGGCAACGGCGGGAGCGCCGGCAGCGGTGCCGCGGGCGGCAGCGGCGGCAATGGCGGTAGCTCTGGCAACGCGGGCACGGGCGGGAATGGTGGAGACAACTTCTCCGCTTGTAGTGCACCCAGCGACTGCGTGGTCATTCCCGCGAGCTGCTGTGGCTCCTGTGGCGCCGCGACTCGCGAAGACTCCGTCGCCGTCAACAAGCAGTCCGCGTCGGTGTATCAGGCCTGGACCTGTGGTGAGGACACGGCCTGCCCCGGCTGCTACATGCCCACCGACGCGAACCTGGTGGCAACCTGTAGCGCGGGCAAGTGCGCGGTGGTGGATCTGCTGGCCAGCAAGGCGACGGAGTGTACCGACAGCAGCGAGTGTCGCCTGCGCACCAATCAGTGCTGCGAATGCGGTGGCGCCCAGGACGCCGAGCACCTGATCGCGGTGAGTGACTCATCGTCCCTCGAGCGCGTCGTCTGTGATCCCGACGTAGGCTGCCCCGAGTGCGCCCCGCCGCCGCCCGACTACGCCGAAGCGGTCTGCGACGACGGACGCTGCACCGTGCAGTGGCTCCTGGGCAACTGAGGTCGCGGACACGACCGAAGCCTCCAAAGAAGAACGGCCAAAATGCTGCGCGGAAACTTAGTCTCGGCGTCTACCTTCGCCGCTGTGCTCTCCGCCTGTGCTCCGCCTCCCTGTCCTGCGCCCGCATCACCCGAGGGGGCGCCGATCAACTCGGTACACCCACCGGGGGCTGGCCCGTGCGCTGTTGGTGAGCTGCAGTTCTCGTTCAGGTTCGTGCATCCCAACCAAACCCCGCTCGCGAACCAGCGCTTCACGCTGTTGCTCGACCAAGACCGCATCGTGAGCGGCGTGACTGACGCCCACGGTGGCATGCGGGTTTGCAACGTCGACGAGGCCGGCGACTACTGCGTCAGCGTTGGCGGCTACTACACTCACGCGCCCGTCACCCGAGTGAAGGCGCCTGACGAGGCGCAGCTCACCTTCGAGGTGGGCGATGTCCCGAAGTACCAGCCAGAGCACACCCTCGACGTGCATCAGTTCAAGCTGCGCTGCGGCGGCATCGTAGGCGAGCCGTAGCTGCGGTCGCAGGCTATTTCGGGAGCAACACGATCGCCGCTTCGACGTCGGACGTCTTGCCCGTGTCCTCGTTGCGCGCCGACCCGACGAGTACGCACTTCAGCGCGCCACGCTTGGGATCGTTCTCATCGATGCGGATCCGCCCGGAGAAGCGGTAGGTGCCGTCGCTGCCGGTGCCGGTGTAGAAGTGGATCTTGCCCTCCTCCAGCTGATGCTCTCCGACCGCCAGGTCCTGAACCTTCAGCGTATAGGTCACCTGCTCGCCGGTCTTCCCCTGAAACAGCGACTGGGAGTAGTAGTACTCCGCGGTGCCGACCTCGGTCGGGCTCGCGCTGTACACCTGCTCGCCGAGGGGCCCACCCCGTGACGTGAGCCACAGCACGCCGCCGTCCTTCGTCGCGGGATAGCTGGGGAAGCGGACGCTGCTCGCTGCGCTCGGCGTGCTTGATGGGGGAGCGGATCCTGGCTCCTCGGTGCCACGCTCTTGCTTGCAGCCGAGCAGGGCGACCAGGAGCAGAAGCGGACCACTGGGGGCGGCGAGAAAGCTGAGTCGAGTCTTCACGAGTCGCGCTTCTGCCACGTCCAGCCCACGCCTCATAGCGACAAGCTGTCGCGTTGCCCGGAGGAAGCGTTCCATCGAAATCCTTCGATCGCGAAGGCGCTACGCCTCGGTCACCAATGCTGCTCGTGGCTGGTACAAAAGCCAAACGGGCATTGCCTTGCGGCAACGCCCGTCGAGCATTCACGGCCTGCCTGGACTCAGCCCGCGGCCTTGTGAGCCTTGAGCTTCTCCACGAGCTCGGGCACCGCCTGGAACAGGTCAGCGACCAACCCGTAGTCGGCGATCTGGAAGATCGGCGCGTCGGGGTCCTTGTTGATGGCGACGATGGTCTTGCTGCCCTTCATGCCAGCGATGTGCTGGATGGCGCCGGAGATGCCGATCGCGAAGTACAGCTTCGGGGCGACGATCTTGCCGGTCTGACCCACCTGGAAGTCGCCGGGGCAGTAGCCGGCGTCACACGCCGCGCGGCTGGCGCCCAGGGCGCTGCCGAGGACGTCCGCAAGGGGCTCGAGCACCTCGAAGAACTTCTCCTTCAAGGCGCGGCCACCGGAGACGATGACCGAGGCGTCCGTCAGCTCGGGGCGGTCGCTCTTCACGGCGTCCAGCGAGACGAACTCCACGCGGCCTGCGGCGGCGCCGGGCGCCACCTTGGCCACGTCCTCCACGGGGGAAGAGCCGCCGCTGGCTGCTGCCGCCTCGAACTCCGATTGCCGCGCGGTAGCGGTTTGAATCGGGGTGCTGAGGGTGGCGTAGCCGAAGGCGTTGCCAGCGAACATCGGGCGCTTGTAGACGATCTTGCCACCGTCTTGCTTCACGCCCGAGCAGTCACCCGCGTAGCTCGCGTCGAGCTTGGCTGCGACGCGCGGGATCAGGTCCTTGCCGTAGGTGGACGCCGTGGCGCACACCAAACCGAAGGCCTTACCCACCTCAGCGACGGTGGGCGCGTACTGCTCTGCGACGTAGTTCGCGAGGGATGCGTCTTCACACACCAGCACCTTGGTGGCGCCGTAGCCGGTCAGGTCCGCAGCGGCTGCCTTCGTCCCCGGGCCACCGATGGCCAGGATGCTGAAGGAGCTACCGGCCTGCTTGGCCATGGTGATCGCGCTGAGCGTGGTCTTCTTGACCTTGCCGCCCTCGATTTCTGCAACAACGAGAACATCAGTCATCGTGGGGCTCCTCTCAGATCGCCTTGGCCTCGGTGGCCAGCTTGGTTACGAGTTCAGCGACGTCGGCTACCTTTACACCGGCAGCGCGCGCGGGCGGCGGCTCGAAGCCTCCGTAGCTCGAGGCGTTTTCGACGCCACCAGCGACGTCGGCCAGCGCCTTGACGTCGAGGGGCTTCTTCTTTGCCTTCATGATCGCGGGCAGCGGCGCGAAGCGCACACCCTCGTGGGCGTACTTGAAGCTATCCGCCGTGTGCTTCGAGAACACGCTGGTGGGAGCCACGATGCGCAAGTCCACGGTGACCAAGCAAGGGGGGGTGAGGCGCAGCGTCAAGACGCCGCCGTCCACCTCACGACCGACGAGCAGCTTGCCGTCAGCCTCTTCCTTGATGGTAGCAGCGAAGGTTGCCATGGGGAAATCCAGGAGCTCGGCGAGCATCTGACCTACGGAGTTGCTGTCACCGTCGACGACCTGCTTGCCCAGCAGCACCACGTCGGGCTTCTCGGCGTCGACGACGCTCTTCAGCGCCTTCGCGACCAAGCGGCCGTCCAGGTTTGCGTCTTCGGCGTCGATGCGGATGGCCCGGTCGGCACCCGTGGCGAGAGCGGAGCGCAGCTGCGTCTCCGTGTCCTTGGGTCCGATGGTCACGACCACGACCTCGCCCTTGCGCACCTTGTTGTTCTTGCCGTCTTCAGTCAGGCGCAGCGCAGTTTCGAGGGCGTACTCATCGAAGGGATTGAGCTTCCACTCGAGGCCGGTGGTATCCACCTTGTCGCCCGCAGGCTTCACCTTGTTGGCGTTATCGGGGTCCGCGACCCGCTTGATCGCGACGAG
>JAGQIY010001110.1 GCA_020430865.1 Myxococcales bacterium | reverse complement strand
CTCGACAGCATCCGAGTCCGCGCCATGAGCCTCTCAGGTACCAGAAAATCCGAGAGATGGCTCAAATTCTTGACTGTGCAGTCCTCGTTCAGGGGCATCTGGGGCCATAAATTGGGGCTTTTCGGAGATCCGAAGACGCGCGAAGACGGATCCGTCTCGGTGATCTGGGCTCGAAAGCAGCGCCCGCGCGCTGCCCATGGCGCCCGCGTCCCCATGGCTCCGACAGTTGTCTTGCAGCTGTTCAGAGAGGCCGCGGTGGTCTGGGCCGGTGGGGCGCCCTGTAGGAGCACTCTTCCGTGCGCTCGCGCGACGGGCTCTGAGATACCGTCTCCTTCAGCAAGGGTTTTCAGTGGAGGTCGCGTGGAGCCGCGGGACGAAGGGCCTGCGGTTCTTGGCGACGCTGTAGATGGCCGTGAGGAGCTTCCGCATCGCGGCCACGAGAGCGAGCTTGGCGGGCTTCCCTCGGGCGATCAGGCGCTCGTAGAAGGCCTTGAGCCAGCTGTTGTGGACGATGGCTGTGAGGGTCGGCATCCATAGCTTGGCGCGCAGGCGGCGGTCCCCGAGCGACGTCGTGCCCGCCCGCGAGGGGGTGCTCTTACCGGAGTGGTTCACGCCCGGGACGACGCCGAAGTGCGCGCTGAAGGCGGCCGCCGACACGTAGCTCGCGGGGTTGCCGAACTCGGCGAGGATGCGCGCGGTGGTCGTCGGTCCGATGCCGTCGATCGTCTGGAGCAGCGTCGCGAGCTCGGACGAGTCGATCAGCGTCTTGATCGTGCGGTCGACTTCGCCGATGCGCTTGCGCAGCACGGCGATGTCCTCGCAGGTCGTCTGGACGCCGAGTCGGTAGGCCGGGCCGTGGTGCATCCCCGCGGAGGCCTTGGCAGCGCCGATGAGCGCCTCGGCGAGCTCCTCGGGGACGTGATGGCGCTTGTCGTACTTGAGCTTGGTGAGCGTGGAGGCCTTCACCTGCTTGAAGGCCGCCGCGGTGGGACAGCGCGTGAGCAGCGTGGTGGCCAGGTTGCTGCTGAGGTCCTTCACGTGGCGCGTGAACTCCGGGAAGCCCAGGTCCACCAGCCGGTGAAGCTGCCGAACCCGGTCGCCGAGGTCTTGCACCCAGCGGTCGCGCAGACGCACGTGCTCGCGTAGCTCCTGGAGCTGCTCGTTCGGCAGAGCGGTGACCCGAGGGCGATGCGCCCGAGCGAAGCGAGCGATCAGTCGTGCATCGGCGGCGTCGGTCTTCGCTCGGCTGAGCTCCGACTCGCCGAAGCGCCGCACCGCGAGCGGGTTGACCACCGCCACCTCGAAGCCCGAGGCGACGAGGCGTGCGAACACGTTCTGCCAGTAGTGGCCGGTGGCCTCCATCACCACCAGCGAGTCCGAGGCGTCACCGAGCAGCTCGATCAGCCGCTCATGTCCCGCGCCCGTCTCTTCGATCTTCGTCGGCTTGAGAAGAACCTCCCCGTCCGTGTCGACCGCGGCGACGACGTGGACCTCGGAGGCGATGTCGATCCCGAAAAACCGCATGATGCTCCTGGCGATCTTCCGCCCCCGGGAGCCTCGTGCCCGACGACCATGCTCACGCTTGTGGATGCGAGGACTCCCATGGGGCCTCGAGATACCGTCCGAGCAAGAGTCGCCGGACGAGGGCGCCAATCTCAGAGACGAGGACGATGCCTCATGGCCAACGCGGCGACCCTCTCCCGGCAGGGGTTGATCCAGACCAGTAGGCACCAGATCAGCCTCGTGAGGTACATACAAGTCCCGAGGGCGCGCCCGCGCAACCCGCCGTTGCCGTGGGGTCCTCGCTTCGGCACCCTCGAGTGGATGGACCGCTGCGTTCTGGTGGACCCGCTACACGGTTGGGCAGAGGACGTCTTCGAGCCGATCAGGCCGTGGGAGCGGTCGTCCATCCTGCGCGGATTGCCTCGGTCGATCGTCCGCGCGGCCTTGCTCGATCACTTCCCGG
>JAGQIY010001109.1 GCA_020430865.1 Myxococcales bacterium | reverse complement strand
GGTGGGATCGATGTCCAGGACCACGAAGCTGTCGCTGGCGTCGTAGCAGGTGAGCTGCCCGGGGGCGTTCGGGTTGCAGCTCGAGCGGGCGGTGGCGAGGGGCGAGGAGACGATCTCCGGGACGGAGTAGGCCACACCGGGGACCAGGCTGAAGAGCGAGCGGTGGATGTCGCCGCTCAGGAAGACGACGCCGCCGATCGCGTCGTCCTCCAGCGCCTGGAGCAGGCGCGCCCGGGCCTCGGGGAAGCTGGCCCACGAGTCCAGTGAGCCCGCGGGCGTGAAGCGGCTCCCGCAGGCGACGAGCTTGAAGGTCGCGTCGGAGGCGCCGAGGGCGTCGAACAGCCAGGCCTCTTGATCGGGCCCGAGCGGGCCGCCCGAGATCGGCAGCGCGGGCGGATCCGGCTCGGGGGTGCACGTCCGGCCGGCGTCGCCCACGTCGGGCCGGTACATCCGGCAATCGAGCATGAACAGCTCGGTGGCGCCCCAGCGATGGCGGAAGAAGACCCCCGGGGCGTCGGGCAGACCGTAGGCGGGGTTCGCCCAATACTCCCGGAACGCCGCCAGGGCCTCGTCGCGCCCCGGGCAGGTGCCGTTGGAGTTGTTCGCGAGGAAGTCGTGGTCGTCCCAGATGGCGAGGGTGGGGGTGCCCGCGAGGAGATCCGCGCGCTCCCGGAGGCGCCGGAACCGCTGGTAGTTCCACCGCAGGGCGGCGCGGAAGCGGGTGTTGGCGTAGTTGTTGTCCCCCACGAAGAGGAACAGGTCGGGCTGCGCGGCGAGGATCGGGGTGAAGATGGGCTGGGGAAGCAGTCGGCTGCACGAGCCCAGCGCGATGCGGAGCGGCGTCGGCTGCTCGGGCGTCGGCGCGGTGCGGACCGACCGGACGCGCTCGCTGACGTCTCCGTCCACCTCGACCCGATAGAAGTACTCGGTGTCCGGCTCCAGGTTGATCATGATCGGGTTGTGCTCGACGATCGCGCCGCCGTTCATGTTCTGATCGATCGACGCGCTGCCGAAATCGGTCGTCGTGCCATAGACGACCGTGCAGGCGAGCGGCACGGTGCCGATGAAGTTGAGCCGCGCCGAATCACTGCCGATGTCGAGGATTTGCACGGCGGACTCGGTGACGACTTCCAGCGGCTGCACATGGACACCGCGCGCCGTGAGCAGTTCTTCGGGATCGGTCGGGGCGTCCTGGGCGAAGAGGAAGGCCGCACTCAGCGCGACCAGGATCAAGAGCAGGCCGACTAACAGTAAACGTCTCATGAAAAGGTGCTCCGCAATCGCGCTCACATGACGTTCGCATCGCGCCCGATCATACCATAGCGCCCAGAGAGAGCGTCATGCTCAGCGCATGGATGACACGTTATTCCTGAGGCACCCGTGCTTTCTTCGGCTCAGCAACACCCAACAGTTGCACCTTTCGATTGATCCCTCCCACGACCAGCAGGGCCGAGTCCGGGCTGAAGATCAACACACGTGCATCTTGCTTCATTTTGACCGTGGCCACGGGCTTTCCAGCTTTCGTCCGGGGTGTCCACACCTCGATCTCACTGGCGAAATTGTTGAACCCAAACAGAACGAATTCGGACTTACACCAGGCCATCACATTGCCCTGCGGCGCGACGACAAAGTCCGATTCGCTGCGATCTTTCGGCGGCATAAACCGGCTCAAGACACGCCAGGGATGCGGCTGGACGATGATCAACTCGTTTTGTTCCGTATAGAGCGCGACACAGCCGTGACGAGATGTGAGCGCGAGCCGCCTCAGGTTGGGGTCAAGATCGGCTGCTGCGGCAAACGGCTGGCTGCGCATCGTCCGCAGGTCGGCTTGCTGCAGCCTGCCCTGGTGCAGAAACAGACAGTGACGATCGCCCGGCAAGAAATAGATGTCATTGCCTGAGCGCGTATTCCCCGTTGAAGACTGCCATGGAAATTGCCCGACCGGTTGACCGCTGGCCACCGACCAAACATGCAGCGCATTCGCGTCGTTCTTGGAGTCGATCACGTGGCCCGCAATCAGCTCGCCATTGGCGGAAAAGGCCAGCTTTCCGATCTGTTTGTCTTTATCCGGCACG
>JAGQIY010001108.1 GCA_020430865.1 Myxococcales bacterium | reverse complement strand
GCGGGCTGACCCCCGAGAGCATCCAGACGCGGGTGCGGGCGCTCAAGGCGTTCTTCGCCTGGCTGCACCGCGAGGAGTTCACGGACACGCACCGCCTCGCCCGGCTTGGGAACTACAAGGCGCCGCGCGAGCTCGTCGCGGTGCTGACGGACGACGAGGTCGCCACGATCCTCAAGGCCTGCAATCAGAAGCAGGACTGGGGGATGCGGGACTACGCGATGGTCACGCTCATGCTCGACACTGGACTGCGGCGCGCAGAGGTCGTCGGGCTGCGCACGGCGGACGTGAGCATCGACGGGGGCTGGCTGAAGGTGATGGGGAAGGGCGGGAAGGAACGCATCGTGCCGTTCGGCACGGTGACGCAGCGGGTGCTCTGGCGCTACTTCCGCCAGTACCGCGCCGAGCCGCTCGGGGAAGATGTCTACTTCTTCCTGACGCTGGACGGCCGCCCGCTCAGCAAGGACGGCTTCACCTCCATCTTCGTGCGCCTACGTCGGCGGTCGGGGGTGACGCGGCTGCGGCCGCACCTGCTGCGGCACACGTTCGCCACCCGCTACCTGATGCACGGGGGCGACGTGTTCAGCCTCAAGCAGATCCTGGGGCACACGACGCTGGAGATGGTGCAGCGCTATGTGAACCTCGCGTCCGCGCAGGTCTCGGGCCAGCACCGGAAGTTCTCCCCGATGGATCGGATGCTCGGGGCTCCACGCGACGATCGACGCCTGCGTGCTGGACTCCGCTGACCGTGTTCCGCGGTGGACGGCGAGGAAGCCAACCCGAGCGAGAGGAGATGCCTTGTGCTCAACATATGAACCTGTGCCACAGTTCGCTCGCTATGTTTCGTTCGTGCAAGGGCGTACCGATGGCCGTATATCGAGGAGGTGGATTCGGTCTGCCGCGCTCGGTCATGGTTCACACCTTGTGTCGCCGCCCGGATCCATCCCAATCGTTCCGCGGCGAACAGGTTCGTGAAGCCTGTGCGTCGATCCTCAAGTCAGCGCGGCGATACGTCAGCCTGTTGTTCGCCGCTAGCTCGTGAGCCACTCCCCCCACAATTTGGGGGGATGGAGTTCTTGCTGGCGCAGCGACCTACGCGAGGGGACGGCCCGGTGAGAACGCTTGTGCTAGAATGGCCACCCCCCTCGGAGATATGTTGATGACTGTCGAGCCGGTGCGCCTTTGGTCGGATGAACCGTCGCCGGTCGACCTGTTGGCTTTCGCCGCCGTTGCTGAGACAGCGGTCGAAGCCGTGCTCGATGACGCGCTGGACCCGATCGCGCTTGGCGTGTCGGGCTCTTGGGGGAGCGGCAAGAGCACCGTCCTCCGTCTCATCGAAGAGGAGCTCGCTGATCGCAGCGCCACCCAGGGGGATCACCAGATCCTCGTGGTCAATAGCGACCCATGGCGGTACGACCCGGCTGTTGGCGCCAAGGCGACGCTTATCAGCGAAGTACTCACCGCGCTTCAGGCCGAGCTCCAGCGCAAGGGTGGAGCCTCGGAGAAAGCTCAGAACCTCCTCGTCAAGCTCGCCAAGCGCGTGAACTGGATCAAGGCGCTGAAGGTCGCCGCTACCACGTCAATTACGCTTCAACTGCCCAGCCTCGACGACCTCAGCAGCCTGATCACTGAAGAGCCGGCTGGGGACGGCGACCGAGGCGAGAGCAAGACCCTCGACGAGTTCCGGAGCGAGTTCGCTGAGCTTCTCGGCGACGAGGCGCTGCGGCACGTTCAGCGCGTCGTCGTCTTGGTCGATGACCTCGACCGCTGCCTGCCAGACACCGTGGTCGAGACCCTCGAGACCATGAGGCTGTTCCTGTCCGTACCGAAGATGTCGTTCGTCATCGCCGCCGACGAAGAGCGAGTGGCGGATGCTCTGCGGGAGCGCTATCCGCGCACCGAGTCGGCCAATCCTGAAGAGGAGCCTGCGAAGCTCTATCTCCACAAGATCGTGCAGACGACGCTGAAGCTGCCCGCACTCAGCCGGTTCGACACCGAGGCCTATCTGCTCTTGCTCCAACTGCAAAATCGCCCCGGAGGCGAGCTCGATGCTGACGTTTTCAGCGCCATCCTGAGGAACTGCACTGAGCTCCGGATCAAGGCGGGGTCGCTTGATGACCTGGCCATTCCCGACGGACTGGACATCACCATCGAGCGACAGTTCGCCGCCCGCCTGACGCCGATGCTGTACGAGAAGTTGCGAGGGAGCCCGCGGAGGGTCAAGCGATTCCTCAACGACCTCAATGTCCGGGCCTCCATCGCCCGACGTCGCGGGATCGAGCTCGACATCGCCGTGGTGGCGAAACTGATGGTCCTCGAGTTGCTGCTGCCTGGTGAGTTCTCCAAGGTGCTGGACTGGCTAGCTCGGGGCGAACTTCGCGGCCGTTTGGCGGAGCTCGAGCGTAGTGCTGGACGCGTGCCCAGAGAGACGGTCGTCCCCGGTGCTGCTGAACCGGCGCGCGAGTCCAGTGACGGAGGCACCGCGCCCAAGTCAACGAGGAAGG
>JAGQIY010001107.1 GCA_020430865.1 Myxococcales bacterium | reverse complement strand
TCATCAGCGTGGGGCGCTGACTGAGCTCGCTTTATATCCCCGCGGGAACACACGCAGGGGTAGGCCTTGCCCTGCGCGATCAGCGTGGCGATCGCCGTGTCGAGTCGCTCGAGGGTGTCGGTCTGCAGGTGCTCTTCGTCCCAATCGAGCCCGAGCCACTCGAGGTCCTGCCGGGCCAGGTCCACGAAGCGTGAGTCCGCGCGCGTGCCGTCCAGGTCCTCGATCCGCAAGATGACGCGCCCGGCGCTCGCTCGCGCAGCCCACCAGGCGAGCACGAAGGAGCGGGCGTGTCCGAGGTGTAGCTGCCCCGTCGGTGACGGGGCGAGGCGGCCGACGACGCGGGGCGAAGTCACGCCTGAAGCGTACACGGCCAGCGCCCGCTCGGCGCGCTACAGCTGCTCGGGTGCGGGAGCTACAGGTTCTCTGCCGACTTCAACAGCTCGGTGATGAACTGGACCCTGGGTCGAATCAGTGTGCTCCGTGCGGCCTTCGGACGCACCACGATGGTGCCGCCACCCGGACCGCCCACGTCGGAGTTGAGCAGGTCGTCCTTGAAGGTGTAGGCGATGTCCTGGTCCTGGCTCTTGATGGTCTTCACCTCTGCCGAAGCAGACAGCGAGAGACAGACGGCGACGAGCAGAGCGGCGGACGCAACGAGGGCTTTCCGAAGAGGGAGCGATGATTTCACGGCGGACTCCTTGAAGGGGGCGTGCGGGAACGAGGGCAAACGGGCGTGGCTCCGCGTCCCCGAGGTGTTGACGATTGCTGACGGCGGTGCGCTCGCGCGTCATCGAGTGGGACTCGTCAGCGGAGCAAGCCCTTGGGTGCGATCGGGTGGCGCTCGCTGCTCACTCGTCGTGGGACTTGGTGTCGGGCGCTGGGCAGGCGCACACCTTCGCGCGCTCGCGGTTCTTTTCCGCGCTGACGCTGGCCTTGGTGCAGCGTTCGTCGTCAGCGGAGGTGATGCGGCAGATGGCATCCCGCGCGCGCTCGAGCGACGCCAGCGCGAGGCAAACGCGCTGACAGCGGTCGTCTGCTTTGCGCAGCGGCATGGCTTCGGGAGACGGGGAGGTCTGACCCGCTTTGGGCGGCTGGTCGTCGTCGACTGCGCCTCCCTCTCCCAGGCGATCGGACGACGGCCCCAGAAGGCTGTCGAGGTCGCGCTGGGCTTCGGCGTAGGCGCGCTCGGCGTCGTCGAGGGAGCGCAGTGGCTCGGCGTCCTCGACGCCATCACTTGCCACGCTGGGTTGCTCGGGGACCGGAGACTCCTCGCGGACCGAAGTCACGCCGCCTTGGGGGGCGCCGGCGCTCTCGGCCTGTCGCGGTCCGGAGGCACAACCGCCCAGGCCCGATGCGAGGAGCAAAACCACTGGGAGCACGGCAGCACTCGAGAGCAGAGCAACCGGTCCGGGGCGAGTGCAGGATCGATTCAGCGACATCGGGAGAGTCTCGGAGAGGTGGAAGAGGAGGCGAGGGCTACGGACGCTACCCAGGGCGTAGGTGAGACGTGGCGCGCCGGCAGATGTTCTGTTGGGCGCAGGAACTTCACGCCCTTCTGCGCTGATCCGGGGCCAATCTGCGCAGTCCGCTGCGAGCGTGTGCTCGAGGAACGAGGAGCGAGGCATTCCAGCACAGACAAAGCAGCCAGTCGCTCGTGACGACAAACTGGGGTTGTTCACTCCCCTTGCCGCCGAATGGAGCTAAGCCCGGCGCATGCCGTGGATTGCCTTGGAGTCCAACAGCTCGCTCGCGCCTGGGATGAGCGAGCACGAGTTTCTCGAACAGCTGACCGAACGCGTCGCCC
Organism: Myxococcales bacterium; assembly: GCA_020430865.1. The sequence goes on along the minus strand of JAGQIY010001107.1, from coordinate 7,589 downwards.
AAGCGCTGGGGAAACCGGAGCCGATCGTGATGGCTCGCTGTTCGCTGGGAGCCAGCATGCGATTTCGTTCGTCCGAGGAGCCTTGCGCGTGCTTCGACGTGCGCGGGATAGGCGAGCCGAGTGGCTCTCAGCTCGCGACGTTGTGCGCCAGCTTGTGCGAGCTGGCGAAGGAGTCGCTTGGTGTTCAAGGGGACCGCTGTTTCGTCGTCTACACGTCTGTACCCCGCGACCACTGGGGACTGGACAGCAAGCTGTTGGGCTGAGTCGAGTGCTCTACACCTCGGACTATTTCCGTATTCGCGTCTCCGAGCAGATCGTCGAATACGTGCGCAGCGCTCTGGCGTTCGATTCGCTCGCGGCGATCGAGGCCGAGATGAGTCAGGTTCGCGATGCGCTCGCGACGCTGCGTCGAGCTCGAATGGGGCTGCTGTGCGATCTGCGTCAGGTCGTCGGGCGCAACGATCCCGAGTTCGAAGCGGTGTTCAAGAAGCACCGACAGTGGCTCCAGAAGGGCTTCCTCCGCGTCGCCGTGGTGGTGCACAGCCCAACCGGGATGCTGCACATCCAGCGCCTGGCGGCGGAGGACGGCGACCGACACCTGCGAGCGTTCACCGACGCCGAGCAAGGTGTCGCGTGGCTCCGCGACGCGCTCGTGGGCATCCAGTAGGCTAGACCGGACTCCGCTCGAGAGGCCCCGGCGCCGCCGAGGCCTCCCGCTCTGCGCTGGGATCAGAGGCTCGCGCGGCGGTACATCGTGACCACGGCTGCGCCGCCCAGGCCGAGGTTGTGCTGCAACGCGATCTTCGCGCCATCGACCTGGCGCTTTTCTGCTTCCCCACGGAGCTGCCAGTTGAGTTCTGCGCACTGAGCGAGGCCGGTCGCGCCGAGGGGGTGTCCCTTCGAGATCAAGCCACCCGAGGGATTCACCACGGTCTTTCCCCCATAGGTGAACGCGCCGTCGTCGGTGAACTTTCCGCCCTGACCCTCTGGGCACAGGCCGAGGGCCTCGTAGGTGATCATCTCGTTGCAGGAGAAGCAATCGTGGAGCTCGACCACGTCGATGTTCTCCGGCCCCATACCCGATTGCTCGTAGACCTTCTGGGCGGCGGTCTTGCTCATGTCGTAGCCGACGAGCTTCATCAGGCTGTTGTCCGAGAAGGTCGACTTCAGATCCGTGGCCATCGCCATGCCTAGAATCTCCACTGCCTTGTTCTGGAGCTGGTTGGCCTTGACGAACTCCTCGCTGGCGAGGATGGCGCAGCCGGCTCCATCGGACGTCGGGCAGCACTGGAGCTTCGTCAGCGGGTCATAGACCATCTTCGAGCCGAGGATGTCCTCGAGGGAGTACTCATCGCGGAACTGGGAGTACGGGTTGTTCACCGAGTGCTTGTGGTTCTTCCAGCCGATCTTCGCGAACTGTTCCGGCGTCGTCCCGTAGCGCTCCATGTGCTCGCGACCGGCATTTCCGAACATCTGCGGAGCTGGGGGGGCGGGCGCGAACTCCTTGAGCTCCATCATCTTCATCATGTGCTTGTCCATCGGGTTGACCCGATCTTGGTACTTCGCACCCAGAGAGCCCTTTTCCATCTTCTCGAAGCCTGCAGCCAACACGCAGTCGGCGATGCCGCCTTCGACCAATTGCTTCGCGAGGAACAGCGCCGTCGAGCCGGTCGAGCAGTTGTTGTTCACGTTGTAGACGGGGATACCGGTGAGCCCCAGCGTGTAGAGCGCACGCTCGCCGCTCGTCGATTCGCCGTAGCAATAGCCGAGCGCGGCCTGCTCGATCAGGTCATAGGAGATGCCTGCGTCCTCCAACGCCTTGGTCCCGGCCTCCTTGACCATGTCCGGATAGTCCCAATCTCGAGAGCCCGGCTTCTCGAACTTGGTCATGCCTACGCCGACGACGAAAACCTTCCTGCCCATCGCGTCACTCCTTGCTCGGGTTGGTGGCACCCACTGGGTGTGCCCCTCTGCCAGCTCAAACGAAGGGTTCGAAAACTGGCCCACCGGTCAAGTACGCCATCGACTCGGGACGCGCAAGCACGGCGCGAGCGCATACCGAGCGCATCCAGCGAGTCTAGAAGCGCGCTCGTGTGGCTCCGTCCACACGCCGGGAACCTGGTTCCAGTCGCGGCTAGCGGTAGGGGTTGTCCACGTCGACGCCGCCGCCGGGCTTGGCGGTGGTGGCCGGCTTGGGCTTCGAAGCGCTCTTGGCCTGCTGGGCCTTCTTCCAGGCCTGCTGCATCTTCCATCGGCGCCACTGCGCGGCGCTCCAGCCCTTGGACTTCGGCGGTTCGGCCTCCGAGTCCACCTCGCTCCCCGTATCCGCGGCCTTGGCTTTCGATGCCTTGGTGCCTTGGCCCTGGTCTCTGGCTCGGCTTCAGGTATTGCCGTGGGGATCTCATCGGCCTCGGCGAACTTCACGCCGGTTGGCTGCGCGGGCTGGGTACTCGTCAGCGCTGCTGCCGGCGCTTCCTCGACCGGGTCACTACCGCTACCTGCAGTCGACACCGTGACGACGGCACCCAGGAGCAACGCTGCCGCGCCGGCGAGGAATAGCCAGAGCTTCTTTGGCTGCTTGTGCTCGGTGCCAGCGATGTCGGTGTTGGTCAGTTCGAGGAGCGAATGCGCCGGGGGCCTCGCGGCCGGAGCCTCGGGGATGGTGGGTGTCTCAGGTCGACCGCCAGCGTCAGGAAGAGAAACCGGAGGCACGAAGGGCTTCAGGTTGATGCCCGAAGAATTCGCGTCTCGGGCACGCATCCTGCGTTCCTCGAGCACATCGCCCGCGGCTTCCTCGACTGCTTCCGAGACCTCCTCGAACGTCGCGACCAGATCATACTCGTCAGCGACGCGCTCCAGCTCGGCCGCGAAGTCGGCGGCGCTCGCGAAGCGCTCGTCGGGATCGCGCGCCAGCGCCTTGCCCACCACGGCGTCCAGGGCGCTCGGTGTGTTCTGGGAGAACTCCGAGAGCGGCGGGATGTGCTGGGTCATGAGTCGGGAGAGCGTGTCTGCTTCGTTCGCACCATAGAACAGGCGCGCGCCCGCGAGGCATTCCCAGAGCACGATGCCCGCGGCGAAGACGTCGGTGCGGCGATCGATCGCGCGTCCGCTGGCCTGTTCCGGAGCCATGTACGCGAGCTTGCCCTTCATCTCGCCCACGCGAGTCTGAGTGAGGCGCTGTCGCGCCCGGGCTACTCCGAAGTCGAGCAGGCGGGTGTGACCGTCCGAGCCCACGAGAAGGTTGTGGGGACTCACGTCGCGGTGCACGAGGTTGAGCGGGAGCCCTTCGTGGTCGCGAAGCTCGTGGGCGGCATGGAGTCCAGCTAGCGAGTCGAGCATGACGCGGATCGCCACCCGCGGGTTGACCCCTCGCTTCTGCTTGGCGGCGTGCTTGAGCAGCTTGGTCAGCGGTGCCCCGTCGATGTACTCCATCACGAGGCAGAGGCCCTGCATCGTGTCGCTGATGTCCAGAGTCGGGACGACGTTCGGGTGACGGATCTCCGCCACCAGGCGCGCCTCGTCCAGGAACATGGAGACGAACTGGGTCTCCGACGCCAGGTGTGGATGCAGGCGCTTGATCGCCACCAAGCGACGGAACCCTCCGAGACCACCCAGGTGGGCGAGGTAGACCGTGGCCATACCGCCTCGCGCGATCTCGCAGATCACCTCATAGCGGCCGATGCGTTCGGCGGAGTCGGTGGCGGGGGGGGTAACCTCAGCAGCAGTCAAGTTAGCTTCCGTGGGGATACGATTGAGAGGGCCTCGTCGGCTCGCCTGAGTTCTGTGCCCGCGAACGGGCTTGAGGGGCGTTGAGGATCCGAGCAGTCGTCAGACTGCGAACCGGTCAGCGAGCGATCTACTTTCGTCGAGGTGAGGCGGAAAGAGCCGCACCATGTCCATGGATGACAGTTACCGTGCAGGAAAACTAGGACAAATTGCATTCGGGTGACGTTTGTCGAGGGCTTGCTGTCGCTGGGTGGGTTTGGCACGAGGTCCCATCGCGTCGCCTGCGTTGCGCAACTCGAGGTGGGTTCGTGCGGTGTATCCATACGGTTGATTGACCGATTGGTCTGACCTCGACACCTCGACGACGAGGTGATCCTGCCAGCCGCAACCGTGCGTTGCGTGGTTCCCTTGGCTGACCGACCCGCGGGCCTATCGTGTCCTGGCTGCTGTTCCTTGGAGCGAGAACCCAAGAGTCGGGCGGTGTTTGCTCGTTGTCGTGCACCTTTCGTAACTCCGGTCAGGGCTCGGTAGCGCCACCTGTCGTCGGATGGCGTCCGGGGGGTCGCGGGTCATTCGCCTCGCGGAACCAAACGCCGGTTTGGGAATCGTCACCGAGTGCATCGCTGGCGTGCTCGGCTTCGAGACACACTCGGACCTGCTTCGTCCTACATTGGCTGCCTTCGTGAGGCGGCGCTCGCGAAACGGCGCTGCGAGATCGCCCTCACGAAACCGCCCTCACGAAACCGCCCTCACGAAACCGGCCTCACGAAACCGGCCTCACGAAACCGGCCTTGCGTAACAGGCGCGGTGCGAAGCTGAGCTCCAGGTCAATTCTGTGCGCGCGCTGCATCCTGCGCGAGTGGACGCGGGTTCAGTGCGACGTGGCGAAGACACGCTCGGGGTCAGGGAACGCCTTGAACTCGAGTGCGTTTCCGCTCGGATCTTGGATGAAGAACGTTGACTGCTCTCCTGGCTCGCCGCTGAAGCGCGTGCGTGGTGGGACCAGGAAGGGCTCCCCGAGCGACTCCACGCGCGCTGCGAGTCGCTGCCAGACGTCCGGTTCGAGGATCACCCCGAAATGTCGGCAGGGCACCTGATCTCCGTCCACGGGATTGCTCCCCGAGGCGGCTTGCCAGTCGTCCACCAGGTGAGCGCTGATCTGGTGTCCGAAGAAGTCGAAGTCGATCCAGCGTGGTGTCGGACCGCCGTCCATTCGGCCTACCCGGGCGCCAAGGCACTCCACGTAGAACTTCCGCGTCGCCGCCAGATCGCGGACTGGAAATGCCAGGTGAAAGCGGGGACGAGTCTCGGGCATGGGGTGACTCTACCCTGCATCCAGGGGCGAGTCGCTGCGGTTGGAGCCTGCCGTCGCTCGAGCACCGCGCTCGCCCCGTCGCAGATCCGTGAGCGAGCGCGTCGAGACCCGGGTCGGGCTACTTGCGCGCGATCAGGTAGCAGACCCAGCTTGGCTGGTTGTCCACGACCTTGCGAGCCCGGTAGTCCGAGTCTTCGTCGTCGTCAGCGATGTCCCAGTAGACGCTGACGTCCTTGAACCCCGCCTCCAGCAGCAGCTCGCGGATCTCGGGGAGCGACCAGAAGCGCCACGCGTAGCTGAACGCCTTGTTCAGCTTCGTGCCGTCCTTGAAGTGGAAGTGGATGTAGTTCTGCGCATAGTGGTCGATGGGGTTGAATGACGCCTGATCCCAGACGTAGGTGAACCCACCCTTCACCTTTCGGTACTCCTCTCGCGCCTCCATGGCCTCGGTGCCGCCGTAGGCGTCCAGCGCGAAGATGCCGTCGTCGGCGACGGCCTCGCACACGGCGGAGAAGTACTCCACCATCGCGTCCCGCGTCGTGAAGATCCAGTAGCTGAAATTGTACGCGCACACGACGTCGAAGCGCTCCGATCGCCGGGCTCGCACGTCTTCTTGCAGCAGCGTCACGCGCTCCGCGGCGTCGCCCAGCGGCGGCAGGTGACGTGTGCGGCCGCTCTCGAGCACGTTCGCATCCAGGTCCACACCCGTTGCCGTGCGGTCTGGATGGGACTTCACCCACGTGGCACACAGGAGCGCGGTCCCACAGAAGTCCTCACGCAGGCTCAAGGCCCGACGCCCGAGCAGCTTCTTGAACGTGCGATCCAGCAGCTTGACCTCACTCTCCGGATCTTGCACCGAACGCTCGTAGAGGTCGTAGATGTCCGCGGTCTTCGCGCTGAGCTTCGACTTGCCCGACTTCTTCTTCTTCGAGGACTTGGCCTTCAGGCTGGCATCGTCCTTCGCGTGGCCGTTCAGCTGTTCGCGCTTGTGCTTCTTTGACTTGGCTTGGTTGCGGCGGGTTTCGTTCGCTGTGCTCATCGTCTGGGTTCTACCTACTTGCAGTTCGGTGCAGCGGTTGGGGGTCGGTGCAACGAGAACGCTGCAGCGAGGCGTGGCGCCGTATAGATCAGAAACTGGCTGCGCAAAACCATCGCGACCAGAGCCTTGCTTCCTCGGTACCCCGGCCGCCTAGGGAGCGCGCTCGGGGCTCACTTGCAGCGCAGCGCCCGCGCCCAGGTTCTTCGATCTGCCGTGTAAGCCACGAGGGCGCCATGAGCGCTTCCCGCGATGGACACGTTGGCGAACCCACGTGAGCGCGCCAAGACGAAGGACTCGCCCACGCTGCCCGCGCTGATGAAGCCGAGTCGCAGCTCCTGAAGCGCGTGGGGAACGGGCGAGCTCGGGCGCGCGAAGATCACCACACCTCGCCTGCAGGCATCGGTGGTCGCCACCGGAGCGGGATCGAGACCATTCGGGTAGTCCTCCCAACGGACCGCGGCTCCCATGCGCGGCTTGTCACCGATGTTCAAGGTGGCGAGACCGAACTCCGTTGCCGTGCGGTTCGTCGCGACGAAGCCCAGACGCTGGTGGGGGCCACTGGCGCCGACGATCTCCGTCAGCGGATCGACTGGGCCGCCCACCCAGACCACCAAGTCTTGTCCGAGCTTTGGTCGGTCGTTCTCGAAGCTCACGCTCCTCGCGTGAATCGGCGTCATGCCGGTGCGGGCTTCGAGGGAGAGCACGACGAGCCCGGTGCTCGAGCGCGTGATCGCGACGCTGTTCGCGCTTGCGGCTTCGTCGCTGACATCGACGACCCCGCTGCCTTCGACCCAGAGATGCGCCTTCAGCAAGCTATCGTCTTTGGGACCACCTGCGACGTAGGCCACCAGCGCCGGTTCACCCTTGCGTTGCTCTCGCGGCGCCGCGACGCGAGTGCTGTGACGCGCGTCCTCGGCGAGCGTCTCGAGCTCTCCCGGTTTGGCGTAGGGGCGACGCAGCAGGCGCTTGCCGTCAATCCAGTAGGCGAAGCCACCCAGCACTGCAGGTCCTCGTCGCAAGGCGACCAGCTGCGCCGCGCCGAGCTCGAGCGGCGTGACCTGGGTCTCCCCAGCAGACGCTCCGCGCGGCCGCGGCGTGTAGCGGGCGAAGTGAGCAGCGTTGTCTCTGGTGACCATCACCACGCCCCGCGCCGTGGCGGTTGCGGGACCCGCAGGGGCGACATCGGCGAGGTCGTCGAGCACCCAGCCGTCGGGCAGCACCACCTCCGGAGCGGGAGCAGGCGTCGTCGGCTCAGCTGCGCTCGCGGCGGCGCGTCGCTCGCTCGCGGCGACCCCGGTCGGTTTCGCCTCGGGCGCCGGCTGGCTGACGTGGCTGGGCTGGGGAGACGTCGCCTTCGCTGGGTCTCCCTTGGACTCGCGCTCCGTACAGGCTGTCGCGAACCCCGCGAGCAGCACCCACGTGGCGCCCACCTGCAACCTCCACCGCCCAGCGCACATCCCCTCGATGTGCCACAGCAGGCGCACGACGTCAGCTGCCAGTTGGGCTTTC
>JAGQIY010001106.1 GCA_020430865.1 Myxococcales bacterium | reverse complement strand
GCTTCGTCAATGATCACCGTTCCGGCCGCCTCGACCTTCAGGGCCGACGAGAGGTGGTACCGCTGTGTCTCGAGGTCGAACCTGTCCGGCAGCAGGAACTGCGCGATGGTCAGAGCCTTGAGGCCCTCGATGTTCCTCTGCATCTGGACACGCGCCTTGCCGGTCGGCGCGAGGAGCAGCACGCCGTCGCCCCGTACTTCGGGCAGGTCGCAGAGGATCTGGAGGAGCCGGGTCTTGCCGGTTCCCGCCGGACCGAGGAGGAGCGAAAAGCGAGCCGCGAACAGCTCACCAAGCGCGGCCGCCTTCTCGACTCGCGCGCGCTCCTCGAGACTCGCCTCGTCTGCGTCCGCCGGCATAGCGCCGAGCGCGGTGTCGACCAACGCCCGCCAGTCGTGCGTGGCGGGATGCCTGCGCCCGCTGCGTCGGCGGCCAATCTGTTGCCGAAGCAGGTCGTCGATGACGCGGCGTTCCCCGAATTGCCATGCCCGCGAGCCGTCCGCGATGGACGCGTCCACGATCTCCGGCGCCATGACGGGGTCGAGAAGGGGCAGCAGATCCTTGGTCGGCCGGCAGGGTGGATCGAGCGCCAGCTCGCGGATGCTCTCGAGGACCTGCTCGACTGGGAGCAGCGTGTGCCCTGCCGCTTCGCCGATGGAAAGGACGTGAACGGCGAGTGCTCGCACGCGCCTGGGGTCCTGGTCTCCCTCGAGCCGACTGGCATCCGGCAGCGGGAAAGACGTCCGCACCGACTCGTCCGGGAACATGCCGCGGTCCACGGTCCCGATGCTGACCGCATCGAAGCGATGACGGTCGACTTCGAACAGTCGATACGGGTTGTGGATGATGTCCTTGTCGCTCAGCCCGGCTCGGTTGTCCGCGTCGAAGAAGCGCGTTGCCTGATCGACCGTCAGCCGGAATCGCGAGAGCAGCTTCAGGAGCGCGAGGCGCTCGGGGTCGAGCGCTGCGAGACGCTTCCCGTCGAACGGCTGGACGTGCGACGCCACACCGGGCGACAGGACGTCGTTCGGCTTCGCCAAGGCTCGCGCCACGAGGTCCCAGGGGTCGGCCTTCCAGCGACCGTCGACCGTGTGCCGCTCAGCGAGGTCCATCGCGAGCAGCGTTCCGTAGCGAATCTCGAACGCATGCAGGGCGCTGCCCAGCCCAGGGAAGGCGCCTCGGAGGTGCCAGAGCTCCGCGAGGCGCTCCGAGATCCACTCCAGGTGACGGTCCCACGCCCCGGGAACGTGCCGGGCGATGACCCGTACCTTGTCCGCCAGCGAGAGAAGGCTCGCGATCGCGAGGTCGTGGTCGACATGCTCTGCGACGTTGCTGAACGCGTCGAAGGCTTCCTCCGGTGCGAACGCCACGAACTGCGAGGGGTCGATGCTGCCGTCTCGCTCGGCGAGCGCGAGCAACTGCTGGTACGGCAGCACGAAGCCATCGAAGCCGTCGGGGCGGATCGAGTGTGAAACCGCCCGTTCCCACATGAGGCCGCGGAGCTTCCCCCGCGCGTCTCCGCTGTAGGCGTGTTCCTGTCCGGGGCCGACGCCCGTGATGCGTCCGGCGCCCACGAGGACTCGGCGTGGGTCGTCGGCCAACGGCGTCCGCTTGACGTAAAGGAAGACCAGCGACTTCTCGGGCTGGAGCGCGCCGAAGAAGGTGTCGAGCATGATCTGCTGGTTCTCGAAGTCGTTGACCCAGACCGTGTCGAAGGCCAGCTCTGGCTCGCGTGCGAGGTCGAACGGCAGCGCCATGCTGTTCGCGATGGCCTGAGCGTCCTCCTTCCGTGTCCATCGGAACGGGATGGCCTGAAGGCTGTATGGCGGGAGGCGGAACTGGTTCTCGGCGAAGTGCCCATGGGTATCGCGGGATGAGTCGGCGAACGGATGACGGCTGCGCAGCGAGTAGGCCTTGGGGTTCAGCGCTGCCCCGCGCTCACTCAGGCAGGCCGGTAGCTGCTCCTCGGTCAGCTCGGCCCAGGCTCGTCCGGCGACTCCGTCCTCGGTCGCATCCTCACGCTCCTCGCGGATGCGCTTCAGAACCATGCACCAGCTGTTCTTCGACGGCGCGTTGCACACCGTGCCTGCCCACCCGGTGTCGTGCCACGGCAGGCGGACCGAGAGGTGCTGGATGGGTAGCTGTCGCGCGCCGCTGTGCATCAGGCTCTGCCCCCTTGCAGTTCCACGAAGTCCGAGTCGAGCCCCTGTCGATGCACCCGGAACTGTGAGGCGCCGCGGACGTGGCTGGCGTTCACGTCGAGGTCGAAGGGGAAGATGGCCGGATGCCCGGTGAGCTGGTCGAGGGGGACCGACGCTTCCTCGGCATCGACGAGGAGCGCCTCGATGAGCACGGTGCCGACGGCGGGCCCCACCTTCCTTCGCCGGGGCACGGCCTCGTACATGCCTCGCGTCGCGGTGTCCCGAAGGACGCCCCACTGGACCATCGAGCGGACGATGCGCTGCCCGGCGCGCTCGAGGGTCGAGCGCTCCCCCCACACCCCGACGAGGCGCCGGGTCAGGTGCGCGAGCGTGAAGCTGCCTTGCAAGGTCAGGAGGCGCCCGACCGCGGCGGCGGTGTCCGTGAACACCGGGTAGGTGCCGACCATCATCGCCCAGTGGAGGGCGAGGCGTTCGTCCGGCGTGCTGCCTTCAAGCTGAGCCGCAGCTCGCTCTCGCAGCGACGCGGCGGGCCCGGGGACCTCGCCCCAGATGTGGTTCAAGACGGTGACCGTCTTGCCTCGCGCGCTGTTGAACTTGTCGCCGCTCACGGTGCCGTCGAGCAGGCTCCAGAGGTAGGCGCGCATCTCGTCGGTCGGTGCCCCGGCGGCAGCTTGCGCCGCGGCCGCATCGAGCCACTCGAGATCGATGCGCCGATCGAAGCCGATGTTCGCCCGTCGATTCATCGGGCCTCCGTGATGCGAACGAACGGCACCATGACCTCTTCGAGCGCGATGCCGCCGTGGCTCACGGCCTCCTTGCCCTCGGGCATGAAGCAGGCCCCGTACGGTGCGATGAGCGGGAAGTAGTCCTGGGGCAGCCCGATCTGCGGCCACTCGAGCGCGTCCGGGTACAGGGGCGCCGTGTTGTCGCGGAAATCCTTGTTGCGGAAGATGTGGGCCCGCTCGCCGCGCTGCTGGGCGGTCGCGCCAACGTCGGGCTTCCCGAAGCCCCGGCCGAAGGTGTTGCCGTGATCCGCCGTGATGAACACGCCGAAGCCCCGCTGGATCAGTGCGTCCACCAGCACCTTGAGCTGCCGAGTGCGCCCCCAGGTCTCGACGAGGCTGTGGAGGCCAGGCGTGCCCAGCGCGATCTGGTGCATGTTCTGGTCGATGAGCCCGATCACCGCCCCGATCACGCGCACGGCGCTGTCATCCGCGGCACCGAGGATGTCCGCCGCGAGCGGCTCGAACGACTCCTTCTTCCCTTGCGGCTTCAGGTAGCGGATGGCCCGCTCCGGCAGCCCGCGGTCTTGCCAGAAGTTCGACCAATGCACGGGCTCGCGGTGCGTGCCCTCGATGCTGGTCGCGAACTCCATAGGAACGCGGCCGGAGAAGATGGCCTGACGACCGATCTGCGTGAGAGTCGGGATCCAGCTGAAGATCGCGTGCTCGTCGATGTGGTGGCCGTCGAGCGTGTCCCGCAGGATGCGCCACTGGTCGATCGCCATGCCGTCGATGACGAGCAGCGCCACCCGCTCCGTGCCTGCCTCTCCGAGGTGGTGCGCGAGGTAGTGCGGCACGTGATGCCCGAGCACCGGCCGCGGCAGATAGGGGAGCGTGGACATCGGTCCGAAGCGCCGCTGGAGCCAGGTCGAGAAGGCCGCCTGAACACGCTCCACGAACGCGACAGCCGCGGCCTCGCTCGCGGCGTCGCGGTCTGGCTGGGTCTGCCATCGCAAGCGCACCCACGTGCCCCAGCGCAGGCTGTAGTCCTGCCAGTCCTGGTATGTCGCGTCATCTGCGCGTGGGATCGTGGTGCCGAGCTCATCGAGCAGGTGGAAGAACCGGCCTTCCGAACTGGACGCGGCTGAGCCGGCGATGCCCACGCCGAACCAGCGGTCGTCGTCGATCGGGCGCACTACCGCCGTTGGCTCGAGGAGCCCCTCGGCGAAGAGGTTGTCCATGTAGACGCGCACGTCGTCGTGGTCG
>JAGQIY010001105.1 GCA_020430865.1 Myxococcales bacterium | reverse complement strand
CGTTGAGCTGGTTGCCGATATTCTGAATTCGCTCGAACTCCTCGTCCTCTCTCAGCAACTCGGGAACGCGCCGCCAGATATCATCCAGAATCGCATTCACGTCGGAGCGCAGAAACCGTCCGCGTTGCGCCGCGGAGGGGTCAGTGCGGCGCCCTTGGAGTGCCGCCCGCGCCGCACTCCGCACCACGGGGCGCAGCGTTACAACGGAAAGCGACATGACCAACCGAGCACGCGCAGCGGATGTCGTTGGCTTCATGGCGAAATTTGACGCAACATCCATGCTGAAGCGCGCTTCTCGGACTCCGTACGGAAGGAGGATCTCGAGGCGGACTGGGGATCGTCGGCGCTCAGCGCGTCATCATGGCGGGCCCGTGGCGGTGCATCCCCATCGGCGACGCCTCCTGCTCGCTGTCGTGCTCGCCGTTCATCAGCACGCGAATGTACTCGGGTATGTCGCGTTCGCTGAAGGATCGCTGGGACTGTTGGTCGTGGGCGAACGCGACAATGTCCGCGAGGTCCTGTCCGCTGAGCTCGACTTGGTGCCCAATCTCACGCTTTTGCATGGAGATCATCGGCGCGGCCCCGCGCCACATCTTGGCGAAAAAATCGAATGGGCTCATCACTGGATTCATGGTGCTTACGTCCAGCGCGGGCGCGTCGGTCCCACCCACACCGTTGACTTGGTGGCAGACGACGCAGCCCCTTTCTGCAAAGAGGCGCTTCCCACGTTGTGGATCCATCTTGGGCCACTCGAGCTTCCAGCGGGACGATGTCGGTTGCGGCACCTGGGACCGAATCGTCAGGGTGGCGACGGCGGCGGCCGCAGCGAGTGCGCTCATGGTCGCAGCGATCCACGCGACTTTTTTCATTGCTACACCTCGTTCGATCCCTGCTTGGGGACTCACGACCAGCATCGCAACCCCATTTCCATTCGCGCATGGAGGCCCGCAGAAGTGGTTCGAGAGCCGCGATGGAGTACGCCGGCTCTCGACTCTGGTCGATCGGGTGCTGGTCCGCCGAGCCGTCACGATCTGCCGCGGGCGCATCAGCTTGACCCACGAGTTGCACGCGATCGTGGCGTGCGTTGCAGGACGCGTCAGAGTGGCTTCGCTACTACGGAATCAGTGGCCCGTGACTTCCGCTGACAAGTTGGCGCCCAAGGCATAGGGGGGAGGGACCTTCTAGCGAGCGCCACCGTGCGCTCAGCTGACGACATCCAGCACGGTCCACAACGCGCAACGATGCTTCCCGGGAGTGGTGCGTTTGGCAGGGACCGCCCGTCCACGACGCCGCGCGGAACGATAGTTGCTCGCCTCGTTCGTCATGGGACCTTCACTGGAACTGGCTTCAGTAGCGGTGGCGCTTGTCCTGATGGCTTGCTCCCCGGCGGAATCGCGACAACGAGGGCCCGAGGTCGCTCCTCGCGCGCCGGCTCGGCCGGCATTCTCCTTTCCAATCGCTCGGCGTCTCGACGCCGACTCGGGCCAAGTGGGACACGCGAGGTTGGACTACGCGACGGCTATCGGGACGTCGCACGACCGCCTGCTTCGAATCGATAGCGCGGGGGCTTCGCGAAATGTGGGAAGCAGTTGCCAATATGCTCAGCCGCTCCAACCAGTTGCCAAGATGCTGGCAGTAAACGCAGGAGGAACATTCAATGAGCTTGAAGAAGATGAGCGTCGCCGTGCTGATGGCCGGATGCGCGAGCCAAGCGCCCGGTACGCAGCCGGGCGCAATGAGCGCTGCGGAGCACCGTGAGCACGCCGCCGCGCACGCTGAAGCAGCGAATGAGCACGAAGCTCAGTACGACCCGGACGCCCGCGTTCGGCGCGGGGGTTCTCCTACGTCGAGCGAGGTCGAATACGACCTGGATACCTACAATCCAACCGTGAACCATCTGCGTGAGGGCGGAAAGGAGCGTGATATCGCCCAGGAACACGAAGCCGCCGCGGAGGCCCTCGAGTCCTTCACTGACGCCGAGTGTAGCGAGTTTCCTCCCGAATCCCGCAAGGTGTGCCCCTTGTTGACCGTGGTGACCGGCGAGGAGGACGTACCTGGTGGAGCTCGTCTGATCCTCGCCGACGGCGTCCCTCCCACGGCGGTCGTCGATCACATGCTCTGCCATCACGCCTTCGCCCAGGAGAAGGGCTATATCGGCATGCCGAGGTGCCCGATGTACTTGAAGGCCGTGCAGATCTCGCTGAGCCCGGATGGCAAGTCGGTTCAGATTACGAGCAAGGACGACGCGACCGTGTCGGAAATTCGGAAGCGAGCTCGGGCGCACATATCGAAGTAGCGGCAGTGCTACAAGAACCTTCCGTTCGCACTCGATTCGAGCCAAGGGCGTTCGCCGCGGTGCGCATCTGAGCCATTTCGAAGGCCTTGGACAATATTCTAAAGAACGGACACGAGATTCGAAGCCGATTTTCGTCGCGCCCGAGCCGGCATAGAACCTGCAGGGCGTCGCGCTGATGATTCGCCTAGGACCGTCGTCTTCCAGCAGCGTCTACACAGTCCGTCTCTTTGAGCGGGCGCGGCTTCTGTTCGAGGCTCTCGGTCACTGCGACACGCAAGCCCTGCGCTAGTCGCCTTCACTCCACTCGACAGGAAACGCCCATGCAGCTCCAGCTCAGAATGACCACGCGCATCTGCGCGTTCACCGCGACCACCGCGCTACTGCTGGTATCGGCCGTTGGCCACGCCCAGCCGGCCGCCTACGGTCCCGACATCGCGGACGAGCTCGGTAACAAGGCGGCCAAGGTGAACGCGAGCATCGACGCGGTCGAGCAGCGCGTCGGCGCGCTGAAGGAGAGCGTGACCACCGCGGGCGCTTGGATGAACCCCGTGCTTTCTGCGGAGTACAGCAACGTACCGGTAGATTCGTTCGCCCTCGGTGATCATGCCATGAGTGGAGTGCAACTGAAGCTGAGTCAGACTTTCTATTGGCCCGGCAAAGCTGCCGCCCGAGAAGAAGAGGCCCGAGCTCGAGTGCGGCAAGAGCAACTGAGTCTGGCTGAGCAGAAGGTCCAGCTCAGGACCAGCGTCATGCGCGCGTACTACCGCTTGGCGCTGACTCGTCAACTTCGCAGCGTGACGCGAGAGCACGTCAAGCTGGTCAAGGACTTTCTGGAGATCGTGCGCGTCAAGAACGAAGCAGGCCTTGTCGCTCAGCACGAGTTGCTGCGGCTCCACGTGCTTTCGGACGAGCTCGAGGACGATCTCAAGAACTTCGACCAGGACGAACGCTCACTGACCTCGACGATCAATGCTGCGCTACGTCGCCCGATCGACACCGTGGTTCGTACCCCCAAGCAAACGAAGGTCTCGGAGCCCAACGCCAGCGCGGCGGAGCTCATCCGGCGGGCGCGGGAAGGGCGGCCGTTGCTCAAGCGCTACACAGCGGAAGCGGCCACCCACCGAGCCGCCGCTCGGCGAGCGGCGCGTGACGGCTACCCAGACATCACGGTTTGGGCGGGATACAGATTTCGAGTGCCCGTGGGCGCGGACGCAGGAACCGACTTCGCCTCCGTCGGGCTGGCGATGCCGCTTCCTATCTTCTACAGCCAACGGTCCAGCAGTGAACGACGCAAGAACGAGAAGCTGGCGCAGGAAGCCATGGACAACCGCGCGGCTGCGCTCGACGACATTCGGGGTGACCTTGGCCGGGTAGTCGCCATCTGGAAGCGGTCCGCCCAAAAGGCTCGGACATACCGCAAGGACTTGACCCCTGCTGCGCGCTTGACCCTCGACGCGACGTTCGCCTCCTACCAGGTGGATCGCGCCGACTTCGCCTCTCTGTTTCAGGCAGAGGTCCAACTACTGAACTTCGAGCGAGCCACGCGAATGGCGGAAGCAGCAGCCGCCGAAGCGCGTGTTGACGCCGAATCGATTGTGGGAAGCCAATGACATCGAGCCAAGACGACCGTCCCGAGCAGCGTAGCGCGGAGGCGCTGGAGTCGGATCCCTCACAGCACGGGGAGGAAAGCGATTCGACGACGCCCGATGACGACAAACCGACTGAGCCGGACGCGCCACGCGCGGATGTGGATCAGGCGATCCCTCGATCCATCAGTACCAAGCGGTTGTTGCTGATCATCGCAGGGCTTCTGATGGTGATGTACGTGGGAGCGCTGGTCGGACCCACCATCGGCTCGGACGCGCACGCGGTGTGGTCCAAGGTGGCCGGATCGAAAGAGGAGGCAGAAGGGCCCGGAGGTCAACACTACTACACCTGCGGAATGCATCCGTGGGTGATCGTGCCCAAGCCGGGGGACTGTCCCATCTGTGGCATGAAGCTCGTCCCCCTCGACCCCTCGAAGTTCTCCGGTGAGGTCAGCATCGATCCGGTGGTTTCCCAGAACATCGGCGTGCGGGTGGAGAAGGTCGCTGAGGGATCGGAAAGCGGCTCCATTCGCACCGTCGGCACGGTCACCTACGACGAGAAGCTGCTGGGTGACGTGAACGTGAAGGTCGGCGGTTGGATCGAAAAGCTCTTCGTGGACTATCAGGGGAAGCCGGTGAAGCGCGGGCAAGCGCTTTTTTCGCTGTATTCGCCGGAGCTGTATGCCGCGCAAGGTGAGTACCTTCTCGCGTACAAGGCCACGAAGCGCATCAAAGGCGCCGAGGAGGGACAAGCCGTCGGGGGCCTCGCCAGCGAGCTCCTTGGGCCCGCGCGAACCAAGCTATCGCTCTTCGACATCGGCTCGGGTCAGATAAAGGCCCTCGAGAAGCGCGGCAAGCCGTTCCGGACGATGACGATCACGAGCCCACAGAGCGGCGTGGTGATCGAGAAGAATGCCTTCGAGGGCATGAAGGTCACGCCGGGCATGACGGCATACCGCATCGCCGACCTCTCACGCGTGTGGGTGATGGCCACGATCTACGAGTACCAGAGCCAACAGATCAAGGTAGGGCAGAAGGCGACCATGACGTTGACCTACCTTCCGGGCGAAACGCTCGAAGGAAAGGTCGTCTATGTGTACCCGTACTTGGACGAACGCACGCGTCAGATCAACGTTCGCCTCGAGTTCGACAACCCCGATCTCAAGCTCAAGCCAGGGATGTACGCCACCGTCGTCTTTCAAGGAACGGCAACCGACAAACGCGTGCTCGTGTCACGGTCTGCAGTCATCGATACCGGCGAACGCCAAGTGGCGTTCGTGGCCAAAGGGCAGGGGCGTTTCGAGCCGCGGCAGGTCAAGATGGGCGCGGAAACCGCCGACGGGAAGGTCGAGATCTTGGAGGGTCTCAAGCCCGGGGACTTGGTGGTCGTCAGCGGTCAGTTCCTGATCGACAGTGAGGCGAGGATGCGGGAGGCGCTCGCCAAGATGATGAAGGGGACACCCGTCGCCGAAGCCACGACTCCGGAGGCCCCCGCCGTCGAGACCACGACGCTGGTGCTTCCCGACGCGGCGAACAAGGCGCTTGGAACCGCCCTTGACGGGTATTTGGCGATCGGCAAGGCGCTGGCCGGCGACACGACGACCGACATCGGCGTGTCCGCTCGCAGCCTCGCCGAGGCGCTGGACGCCCTTCTCGCCATGTCGATCCCCAATCACCCGCATTTTTGGCACGAGCATCCCGAGGCGGCCAACGCAAAGGAGCAGGCCGAGGAGCTCGCCAAGGTGAAGAGCCTCGACGATGCTCGGCGCAAGTTTTCGGTCCTCAGCAATCAGCTATCGAAGCTACTTCACGCTACGGGCATTCCCAAGGCTTACGGGAAGAAGTTGGGCGAGGCCCACTGCCCGATGTATCCCGAAGGCGAAAAGGGGGGAGCGGTTTGGATCCAAGCTGAAGGGACGGTCAAGAACCCGTTCTTCGGGAAAGCGATGCTCAGCTGCGCGGACTGGCAGCGGCCGTTGAAGGTCGCCAAATGATTGCTCGCTTGATTCGCTGGTGTGCGTTCAACCGCGCGCTGGTCATCCTCCTGACAGCGTTTCTCACCTTCGGCGGCATCTGGGCCACCTACCATGCCACCGTGGATGCCATTCCGGACCTGTCCGACGTGCAGGTCGTGCTTCGCACCGAATATGCGGGGCAGGCACCGCAGATTGTCGAGGACCAGGTCACCTATCCGCTCACCACCGCGATGCTCGCGGTGCCCTACGCAAAGGTCGTGCGCGGCTACAGCATGTTCGGGACCAGCTTCGTCTACATCATTTTCGAAGACGGCACGGACCTGTACTGGGCCCGCAGCAGGGTGCTCGAACAGCTGAGCTCTGTCGTCAGCAAGTTGCCAAAAGGCGCAAACCCGGAGCTTGGCCCGGACGCGACGGGGGTCGGCTGGGTCTACGAATACGCGTTGGTTACCGGGAAATACTGCGCAGCGCACCCTGACGGCGCGTGGCACGACCCCAATGCGGACAAGTGGTACGAGTCGCCGGACAAGGCTCCGGAAGCCGCGCGTCAGCGGTTGGTCCACCACAGGATCTTCGAAGACGGGCGTGTGGTCTATTTCGACGAACAGAGCAACGAGCGCTACGACACGCCGGACGACGCTCCGCCCGAAGTGCGTCCCCGCTTGAAGCGCGTTCAGATGGGCAAGTCCTACGACAAGTGCCCTCTCGATGGCACGCCGCTCGTCAGAAGCAAACAGAACCTGGCGGATCTGAGGAGCCAGCAGGACTGGTACCTCCGCTACGCGCTGACTGCCGTAGATGGGGTGAGCGAGGTCGCTCCAATTGGGGGCTTCGTCAAGCAGTACCAGATAGTCGTGGACCCAGTGAAGCTCTTGGGTCTCAACATCCCGCTGAGCAAGGTCAAGACTGCGATCCAGCGCTCCAACATCGACGTAGGCGGACGCCTGATGGAGATGAGCGAGATGGAGTACATGCTGCGCGGCGTGGGCTATCTCGGAAGCTTGACGGATCGCGAGATTGCGCAGGCTCGCGAGGCCGGCCAGAGCGTCGAGGAGCTTCGCAACGAGAAGGTGCTGGCCGGGCTTCGAACCGTTTCCCTTGGTGCCAACGAGGAGGGCAAGCCCATCTACCTCCAGGACGTCGCCGAGGTCCGTACGGGGCCGGACATCCGTCGCGGCGTCGCGGATTGGAACGGCGGAGGGGAGACCGTCGGCGGTGTCATCATCATGCGTTTTGGCGAGAACGCCCGCCAGACCATCGACAACGTGCGCGCCAAGCTCTCTGATCTCGAGCGAGGCCTTCCGCCTGGTGTAGCCATCAAGACCGCCTACGATCGTTCGGATCTGATCCAGCGAGCCGTGGGCACCCTGACCCACACGCTAGTCGAAGAGATGGTCGTCGTCTCGTTGGTGATCCTGCTCTTCCTTTTGCATGCTCGAAGTGCGCTGGTGGCGGTCGTCGTGCTGCCCATAGGAGTGCTCGGCAGCTTCGTCGCCATGAAGCTCTTTGGCATCAATGCCAACATCATGAGCTTGGGAGGGATTGCTCTGGCGATCGGCGTGATGGTGGACAGTGCCATCATCATGGTCGAGAACGCACACAAGCATCTGGATCACGAGGCGGAGCGCTTGAGACAAGGCGGCGCGCCCAGATCGCGTGTCGAGATCATCGCAGAAGCCGCGGCGGAGACCGGTCCCACGCTGTTCTTCAGTCTGCTGATCATCACGGTGTCCTTCTTGCCAATCTTCGTGTTGGGAGAGCAGTCGGGACGTCTGTTCAAGCCACTGGCCTTCACCAAGACGTTCGCCGTCGGGTTCGGGGCTTTGCTGGCGGTCACGATCATCCCCGTCTTGATGGTGTATCTGATCAACGAGCGCACCATCCCCGAGCGCGTAGCGCCCAAGCGGCGCCTGACGATCACACTCGCCGGGATTCTGGGGCCCGCCCTGCTCCTCGCGCTGATACCGTTGCCCGTCCTTTCGCACTATCGGTGGGCGATGGTCCTCGGCTGGATCGTTCTTGCCGCCATCGTGCTGCTTCCTCAGCGTATCCACTCCGAGGAGAAGCACCCTCTCAGTCGATACCTACAGCACGCGTACAACCCGGCTTTCAGATTCGCGATGGCACACCCGTGGTTCGTCACGGGCAGCATGGTGGCACTTCTCGTCTCGACGGCCTGGCCGCTCAGTCACTTGGGTAGCGAATTCATGCCGCCCTTGGAGGAAGGCGACCTCCTCTACATGCCGACGACGGACCCGGGCATCAGCGTGGACAAGGTTCGGGAGCTCCTGCAGCAAACGGACGCGCTCATCAAGCAGTTCCCCGAGGTCGAGAGCGTGTTCGGCAAGGCGGGTAGGGCCCAGACGGCGACCGACCCCGCGCCCCCCTCCATGCTGGAGACGACCATCGTGCTAAGGCGCGACAAGAGCCGCTGGCGTCAGGTTCCGGTGCCGCGCTTCTACGACCCACTACCTGAGCTCATGAAGAAGCCATTCCGGTGGGCGTGGCCGGATCTGAGACCCATCACCGTGGACGAGCTCATCTATGGCTACAACTTGCCGGGCGGGCCGCACGTCAAGGGCCTGAACGAAGTGATGCAGATCCCAGGTCTCACCAACGCATGGACGATGCCGATCAAGACGCGCATCGACATGCTGTCCACTGGGATCAAGACCCCCGTGGGGATCAAGGTGCTGGGTCCCGATCTCACCACTCTATCGGACATTTCGGCGCGAATATCGCAGGTAGTGCGAACGGACGAGGGCACTGGGCAATACACCGTCAGCGCGTTTCCAGAGAAGACGGTTGGGGGCAACTACCTCGACGTCAACATCAATCGCGAGGAGATTGCCCGATACGGTCTCAACGTGGCGGACGTGCAAGACGTGATCATGAGTGCGACCGGGGGCATGACTATCAGTGAGACCGTCGAGGCGCTGCAGCGCTACCCCATCAACGTGCGGTATCCCCACGAGCTTCGCGACAGCCTCACCGCCCTACGGCAAACCCTGGTGCCGACGCCTACCGGTGCCCACATCCCCCTCGCGCAGCTCGCGACACTATCGATTCACAAGGGACCGCCGATGATCAAGAGCGAGAACGCGGTCTTGACCAGTTGGGTCTACGTGGACATCGTGGGTATCGACGTCGGCACCTACGTCAAGAACGCGCAGCGCGCGGTGCAGTCGCAGGTGAAACTCCCGCCCGGCTACAGCATCGTCTGGTCCGGACAGTACGAATACATGGAGGCGGCGCGAAAGCGACTCCAGGTGGCGGTGCCGCTGGCAGCGATCAGCATCATCCTGCTCTTGTACCTGGGCACTCGGAGCTGGCTCCGCGTTGGCATCGTCGTGCTGGCCATCCCCTTCAGCTTGATCGGCGCGTCTTGGCTCTTGTACCTGCTGGGCTACAATCTCTCGCTTGCGGTCTGGGTCGGCGTGATCGCTTTGGCCGGTCTGGACGCGGAGACCGGTTTGGTCATGCTCCTGTACCTGGACAGTAGCGTCGAGCGGTTCCGAAGCATGGGGCGAATGAAGAGCGATAGCGACCTGTGGCACGCCATCCACGACGGAGCGGTGCAGCGCATCCGACCCAAGATGATGACGGTGATGGTGGTCTTCGTCGGCCTCGTCCCCCTGCTATGGGGAACCGGCGCGGGAGCCGACACCATGCGGCGGCTCGCGGCGCCGATGATTGGCGGGCTTGCGAGCAGCTTCATCATGGAGCTCGTCGTCTACCCAGTCATCTTCTATCAAGCCAGACGAATCGGTCTGCACCGAGAGCAACGGCGCCTGGCGCGGGGCTCGGATTTGGCAACCGCATGAGCTCTCTCAGCAGGCAACTCGACCGCAGTGCTGCGCTTGGCGTCTCTCCGTGCCACAATCGCCGCGCGGCCGGTGCATCAAACGCGGCTTGGGATCAGCGAAATGGAGGATTCATGAAGCGACGAGCAGCGGTGGAGATTGCAGCAGTTCTGGGCGGGCTCCTGATCACGGCTTGTAACAAGTCGACGGAGCAGCCGAAGCCGGAGCCTGCGGCGACGGAGACGAAGACGGAGCCCGTGGCTACGGCGGACGACAAGAGCGGCGCGGCGGTGGAGGCGAAGGAGGTGGCTCCCGCGGTCAGCGCTTCCACGGGCGAGAAGGGCGCCAAGGGCAAGGAGAAGAAGTGCTCGCCGAGCGGCTGTGCGCCCGGCAGCTGCGGATGACGTGACATGTCCGAAGCTCGGATCCTGTTCGTCGAAGACGACGCCGCGGGGCGCGAGCTCGGCAGCTACAATCTCCGGAAGGCCGGCTACGACGTCGATGCCGTAGCCTCGGGAGAAGAGGCGCTGAAGCAATTTTCGCCCGAACAACACGCGTTGGTGATCACCGACGTCCGTATGCCCGGCATCAGCGGTTTGGACGTGCTGCGGTCCGTGAAGGCGAAGGCGCCGGATGTGCCAGTGTTGGTGATCACGGCGTATGGCAGCGTGGAGACGGCCGTAGAGGCCATGAAACAGGGCGCGGCGGATTTCGTTGGCAAGCCGTTCAATCGCGATCACCTGCTTTTGTGCGTGAAACGCGCCCTCGAAGGACGGCAGCTGCGGGACGAGGTGCGCCGGCTGCGGCGCAGCGCGGCCGGTGTCGAGCGTCCCATGGTCGCTGCTTCGGAGGCGACGCGCCGGGTGCTGGAGATCGCCGATCGCGTGGCGGCGTCGGATGCCACCGTACTCATCACCGGCGAGACCGGGACGGGCAAGGAGCTCGTGGCGCGTCGAGTCCACGCCCACAGCGGCCGGGCCGACGGCCCCTTCGTTGCCATCAACTGCGCGGCGGTACCCGGGGATCTCCTCGAGAGTGAGCTGTTCGGTCACGAGAAGGGCGCCTTCACCGGGGCGACTCGGGCGCGCGAGGGGCGCTTCCGTCAGGCGCAGGGCGGCACGCTGTTCTTGGACGAGATCGGAGAGCTTCCGGCAACGCTCCAGGGCAAGCTCCTTCGGGTTCTGCAAGAGCGCGTGGTCGACGTGGTCGGCGGCGACAAGCCCGTCGCTGTGGACGTGCGCATGGTCGCGGCCACGAATCGCGATCTCGGTCAGATGGCCCGAGAAGGGACCTTTCGCGAAGATCTCTTGTATCGCATCAACGTGCTCGAGGTTCGTGTTCCGCCGCTCCGAGAGCGGCCGGAAGAGATTGCGCCTTTGGCGCGACACTTCGTGGAGCGCTTCGCGCGCGGTCGCGAGCTGTCCGTGCCGGACGAGGTCATCGCGGAGCTTCGCGCGCGCCAATGGCCGGGCAACGTGCGCCAACTAGAGAACGCTTGCGAGCGTTTGGTCATCCTCTGTGACGGCGACACGCTCCGGCTCGACGACCTTCCGCCGAGAGACGACCAGTCGGAAGCCGGCGCCGCCACGGACTGGCCGGAGCTTCCCCCCGACGGCCTGGGGCTCGTGGACTTGGAGAAGCGCGTCATCGAGCGGGTGCTGGCGCTCAAGCATGGCAACGTCAGCCAGGCAGCCCAGTACTTGCGGGTGCCGCGCCACGTGTTGGCCTATCGGATGGTCAAGTATGGGATCAGCCGCGACTGACCTCGCGCCTACGCGCACTCGGCTGTGGTCGCGCTCCATGTTGCTCTTCGTCTGGCTACCCATCGCCTGCGTGGGAGTGCTTCACTATGGGACCAGCAGCGACTTGTTCTGGGTGCACGACGTGCTGCGGCGGCTGTACTACTTGCCCATCATCGTCGCCGCGTTCTTGGCCGGCAGCCGCGGCGGGCTCGTCGCCGCGCTGGTGGTGAGCGCGACGTATCTGCCGCACGCCTTCGTGCACCTCGGTCACCTGGCGCACATGGATCCCGCGGACACGGTGCACAAGGCGCTGGAAGTCGTGCTCTACAACATCGTGGGCGGCGTCGCTGGTGTGCTCGCGGATCGTGAGCGCAAGCGGCGCATCGAGCTGTCCCGAGCGCTCGACGAGCAGCGGCGGCTGCAAGATCAGCTCGTGCGCGCGGGGCGTCTGAGCGCCCTGGGCGAGGTGGTCGCGGGCGTAGCGCACGAGATCAAGAACCCCCTGCACTCGCTCAAGGGTACCGCGGAGATCATCGATCCGTTGATTGCCGGGGGCAGCGACGAACGTCGGATGTGGGAGCTGCACGTTGCCGAGCTGGATCGACTGCATCGCATCGCCGACCGCTTCGTCTCCTTCGCGAAGCCGCAGCCTCCGGATCTGCGGGAACTGGACCTTGGCGAGGTGGTCACTCAGCTGACGGAGTTGGTAGGTGTCGACGCGCGCAAGCGAGGAATTCGTATCAGCGCCAGCGTTCCGGAGCGGCCCACCCGCGTGCGGGGAGATCGCGACCAGTTGACCCAAGTTGGTTTGAACATACTGCTCAATTCGCTGCGCGCCGTTCGTGACGGCGGAGCGATCGAGGTGCGGGTAGAGCCTGGCGAGGGCGCGCGCGATCACCACGCCCTGGTGGTGGAGAACGACGGTCCACCCATACCCGCCTCCGAGGTCGATCATCTCTTCGATCCGTTTCACGCGGGAGCGGAGGGTGGTGCTGGCCTCGGGTTGAGCATCTCCGCGCGGATCGTGGAGCAGCACGGAGGCTTCATCGAGGCCGAGAACGCGGGTCTGGGAGTACGGTTCTCCGTGTGGCTGCCAGGTATTTGACCGGCGCCTCTATGAAGGGCGCGACAAACCAAATACCCTGAGCCGAAATGTCGAAGGAGGAGGGAAGAACCGGGGGTGAGGTGTCTTCGGCCCCTGAGCTTTCGCCTTCTTTGCTGCGCGCGATGCTCGACCAGAGCGAGCATTTTATGGCGCTCTTGGACCTGGACGGCAACGTGGTGGACGTCAACCAGACCGCCCTCGCCCTGGCAGGTCTGGAAGCTGACGCCGTGCGGGGAAAGCCGTTCTGGGAGACGCCCTGGTGGGCGCATTCCGCCGAGCTCGCCAGACTCGTCAAGGAGGCCATTCGCCAAGCACTCGCGGGCGACACCGTTCGATTCATCGCCAGTCACGTGACACTCGGCGGAGACACGCGCTTCGTCGACTTCTCCGTCAAAGCGCTCATGGGGCCGGAAGGGCCGCTGTACCTGATGCCCGAGGGACGGGACATCACCGAGCTGCAGGATGCAAAGCTGCGTTTGGAGGAGAGCGAGCGACGCTACCGACAGATCTTCGACACCAATACCGCCGTGAAGATCGTGATTGATCCGACGACAGCGAGCATCGTGGACGCCAACGATGCCGCCGTCCGCTTTTACGGCTTCTCCAAGGCGGAGCTCCTGAGCAAGTCGATCCTGGACATCAACGTCGCCCCCCACGATGAAATCTTGGAAGAAATGGAACGGGCCCGCAGCGAGCGGCGCTTGTTCTTCAACTTCAAGCACCGGCTCGCAAGCGGCGAGGTGCGTGACGTGGAGGTGTACTCGGGGCCGATCACGGTGGGCGGAGACAGCCTCCTGCACTCGATCGTCATCGACGTCACCGAACGGCGTCGTCTCGAGGAGCAGCTCCGTCGTGCTCAGAGAATGGAGGCCGTCGGCCAGCTCGCCGGTGGCATTGCGCACGACTTCAACAACCTGCTCACGGTGATTCTCGGTTACGTGGAGCTCGGTCGGCGCTCCCTCGCCGCCGACCATCCGGCCCGCGGAAGCGTGGAGGAAATCGGCGATGCCGCGCAGCGGGCGGCAGACATCACGGGGCAGCTCTTGGCGCTCGCCCGTAAGCAGGTTGCCGAGCCCGAGCTCATGGATCTCAACGGGCTCGTTCTTCGTCTGGACCGCCTCTTGCGGCGCCTCATCGGAGAAGACGTCGAGCTCGTCACCCTGTTCGGTCAAGAGCTCCCGGCGGTGCTGGTCGACCCGGGTCGCTTCGAGCAGCTGTTGGTGAATCTCGCGGTGAACGCCCGCGACGCAATGCCGGAAGGCGGTCGATTGACGATCGCGACGGACATCCAAGCCGACGAGGACGACGGTCGCTGGGTGGTGCTGCGCGTGACCGATACGGGGATCGGTATGTCGGCGGACGTTCGAGCTCACATTTTCGAGCCGTTCTTCACGACCAAGCGGGACGGAGGCAGCGGTCTCGGCCTGGCCACGAGCTCGAGCATCGTGGAGCAAGCAGGCGGGCGCATGACGGTGCACAGCGAAGTGGGCCAGGGCACGACCTTCGAGATCCTGCTTCCGGCCGCAGCGGGCTCGCCGGCCGAGCCCGTCGTTCCACCCGTGTCCGAGCCGCCGCACGGGGAGGGGACGCTGTTGGTCGCAGAGGACGAGCCGGCGGTCCACCGGCTGATAGTGAGCACGCTTCGGAGAGCGGGATACACGGTGCTGGAGGCCTTCAATGGCGACGAGGCCATTGCCAACCTCAAGCAGCACGAGGGCCCCTTGGACCTGGTCGTCACCGACGTGGTGATGCCGCTGATGGGTGGACAAGAGCTGGCGAAGCGTTTGTGGCGGGAGCGACCGCGGTTGCCGGTGCTGTTCATTTCCGGCTATCCGCGCGACCTGGACGAGCTGGTGCTGAGTGGCGACAACGTGGCGTTCTTGGCCAAGCCGTTCGCTCCGGATGCCCTGGCCGCCAAGGTCCACGCCCTGCTCGCGCGCCATAGCGCGACGGTGGGTTGAACCGGCTCGGCTATCCCTGACGGCGAAGGAGCGTTGCCGCGCGACGGAAGTGGTCGCGCGTCGCGGCAGGGACCTCTGTCCTCCGACTGGCACCCTCGTACGCGCTGGCGATGCGTTCCCTGAGCGCGTGGGTCTTGCTCGGGTCGGGTGAGAATCGCTGAGGGCCGTAGTCGTAGACCGTCACGCTGACGACGTAGTCGCTCAGACTGCTCTCCGGCCGGAGCGGGATGGAGGTCGGCACGACCAGCTCGTCCACGCCGTCTCCGTCCACGTCTTGGACCCAACGGATGAGCGGCGCCAGGCGCAGCGCCAGTGGGCGGGTGCCACCCACGTGGCGCCAGCCCACCGTGGACGTCGACAAGCAGAAGCCCGAACGAGCCGGCAGCGCGACCTGCG
>JAGQIY010001104.1 GCA_020430865.1 Myxococcales bacterium | reverse complement strand
CTGGGGTAACTGCTCGCGCCCGGCAACCGGGAACGACAACGGCTGCGAGACCAACCTCAACACGACCACGGCGCACTGCGGAGCCTGCGGAACTGCGTGCTCGACCTCGCACAGCAACTCCCAAACTTGTTCCGCGGGGCAATGTACCCACGCCTGCCAGAACGGTTGGGGTGACTGCGATGGCCCGCGCCCAGGAGCCACGGACAACGGCTGCGAGGTCGACACCGACGGCACCGTGGCCCACTGCGGGTCCTGCAACGCACCCTGTTCGGGCAGCAACGTCAGCTCACGAGCCTGCAGCGGTGGGGTCTGCACGCCCGTCTGTGCCGCTGGCTTCGGCGACTGCAACGGTCCAGAGCCGGGCAGCTCCGACGACGGCTGTGAGCTCGACTGGAGCTCCGACGACAAGAAGTGTGGGTCCTGCGACATGGGGTGCACTCCCAGCCAGCACTGCGACAACTCGATGTGTGTTCCGAACGGAAATGGCGGCAACGGCGGCTCGGGTGGCAGCGGCGGGACCGGGAGCGGCGGCGCTGGCACGGGTGGTACCGGCGGAACCTGAGGGCTCTCAGAGCGTGGGCAAGCTCGCGCGGTGAGGTCTCGGCAGGTCTTCGTCGTCAACGCCCCAGCCGTGTCTCGCCAGCAAGGCATCCGCGTCGGCCCGCAGGCGCGGATCCAGGCGGTGGCGTACCGCCTCGTGGAGGGCAGCGGCGAGCATGGAAGCGGAGCCAAAGCGACGGTCGCGCTGCTTTGCCAGCGCAAGTGCCAGCACGCGCTCCACGTCGAGGGGCAGGCGCGCGAGCTTCGACGGCTGGATCGGCTGCACGTGCAACACGTTGTACAGCGTGCTGACCATGTCCGGACCCGTGAACGCCGGGCGTCCCGTCAGGCAACGATAGGCGATCACACCGAGCGCGAACACGTCGGCGCGATGGTCCACCTCGGCGCCTCTGGCTTGCTCGGGAGACATGTAGCTCGGCGTGCCCACAGCGGCGCCCTGGGTGAGGGTACCGGTGCTCGCCATGACCTTGGAGACACCGAAGTCGAGGATCTTCCAGCTCTGCCCGACGGGACCGCTGACCTGGAACAGGTTCTGAGGTTTCAGATCGCGGTGCACGATGCCCGCGTCTTCAGCGACCGTGAGCGCACGGGAGACCTCCTCCACCAACGCGAGGGTCGCGGAGATCCCCAGCCGGCGCTTGCGGCGGAGCTTCTGCGCCAGATCCTCGCCCTCCAGGAACTCCATGGCGATGAAGGGGGCGCCGTCCGGCGCATGCCCGGTGCCGAGCACCCTCACGATGTGCGGGGACTCGAGGCGCGCGACGATGTCTGCTTCCCTGAAGAACCGCCCGACGCTCGCCGGGTCGTCCAGCACGACGTGCTGCAGGAACTTGAGCGCCGCGAGCTGTTCGCTGCCTCTGACGCTGGCGCGATAGACCTCTCCCATGGCTCCGCGACCGATCACCTCCCCGACGTCGTAGTGCTCGACCTGAGCGCCGGTGTACGCCCCTGGCTTGATGCGCATCGCGCGATCCAGGTCCGCCTGCGCCTCGTCCAGGAGCGCGTCCCGTTTCTGGATCTGTTGAGCAGCACGTTCGAGACGGCTGAACGCGCGTCGCGTCGCGCGGCGGCTCTGTCGGGCGAGCCAGAAAGTCGTGCCGAGGATCACCTGACAGACCAGCCCGAAGCTGAGCAGCGTGGCGCTGCTGGCAGGACGCATCGCCAGCACCGAGCTTCCGACGTCGAGCACCCCGAACGCTGCCAGCACGCACAGAATGAAGAAGCCGAGGGCGCTGGTGGCGAAGACGAGTCGGCCTGCCAGCTCCCAGTCGCTGAGTCCAAAGTAGTAGATCCCCAGGCACAGCGTCATCACCGCCGGGCTGAACACGCCCAGGTGTACGCACATCGTCAAGATGGCCAGGACGCACAGCATGCCGTGCGCGAGCTCGAGCTTCGGGGAGTAGCGGTGCTCGTCGCGGTACCACACGGCAACGCCAGCGCTCGCTACGACGACCAGCAGCAGCACCGTCGTCGCCAGCCACTGCCGGAGGGGCGCGTGCTCTCCCGTGGGCGCCGCACCCGGGATCCAGATGGCGATCAGGGCCGCTGCGGCCACCAGCGCCGCGAGGCGCGCGAGCGCCCGCCCGCGCGTGGCACCCTCCGTGGCCAGAATTCCCGGCGTCGTCAGCCACAGGTCCGCGCTGCCGCTGGACTGAACCGATCGCGAGCTCTCTGCCCCCACCAGCGGTGTGCGGTTCGAGTCCGAGCTCTGGTCCGACGCGGTCCCCCCAGGTCGCGGGGCTTCCACGACGGTTGCCTCATCGGTCCCCAGGCTCATCTCGACAGGATCCAGCGTGCGTCCCGCAGGAACAAGAGGGTTCCACCTCGCGGACGCCGCTGGGGGCGACGCCGCATCGCGCGACGCGCTGGGCGCCCTGGCCCACTGGATAGGCGTGGACCGTGAGGTAAAGGGGACTATGGTTGCGGGCCATGAGCTTGGAGCGCGTGAAGCGGCTGGTGAGCCGATTTCGTGAGCAACTGACGTCGGTTCCCCAGGACTGCACCCCATGGAGCCATGATCAGGAGGTCGGGGTCGAACTGCTGGAGTCGATGCTTCGCGCCCGGCACCTGGACGTTGCAGCTCACGAGCTGCGCAAGCGAGGGATCGGCCACTACACCATCTGCAGCTCCGGTCACGAGTCGAACGTCGTGCTGGGTCGTCTGACCTCCCCCAGGGATCCAGCGATCGTTCACTACCGCTCGGCAGCGCTGCAAGTGGAGCGTTCGCGTCAGGTGCCGGGGAAGAACGCCGTCCAGGACATCGCGCTGTCCCTGGTCGCCGCGCGAACCGAGCCGACGAGCGGCGGTCGGCACAAGGTGTTTGGGGGGAGGGACCTCGGCATCATTCCGTCGACCAGCACCATCGCCTCGCACATGCCTCGCGCGGTGGGTCTCGCCATCGCCCTCGAGCGTGTGATGCGCCTGGAGCTTCCTCACGACTTCGCGCCGGACTCGATCGTCATGACCAGCTTCGGTGACGCGAGCCTGAACCACTCGACCGCCGTCGGAGCGCTGAACGCAGCAGGCTGGGTCGTGCACCAGAAGCTCAAGTTGCCCTTGCTCGTGGTCTGCGAGGACAACGGGCTCGGTATCAGTGTGCGTACGCCCACCGGGTGGATCGAGGAGCGGCTGCGCAGCCTACCGCACATCCCCTACCACTACGCCGATGGTACCGACCTGAGTCAGTGCTACCGGGTGGCGCGCCAAGCGATTCAAGAGTGTCGGCATACCCGGCGACCTCAGGTGCTGCACCTGCGCACGGTGCGTCTGCTGGGACATGCGGGGAGCGACGTGGACACGGTGTACCGAGCGCCTGCCGAGCTTTCGGCGGCGGAGGGCGCCGATCCCGTGCTGCACGCCGCTTGGCAGCTCCTGGCCAGCGGGGTCGCGGTCGAGCGGCTGCTGGCGCTGGACGAGCGTATCCGGGAGGAAGTAAACGTCGCGTGCGAGTATGCCGAGAGGGCACCGAGGCTGCATAGCCGCGCGGAGGTGCTCCACGCGCTGACGCCGAGACCAACCAGGGTGAACCAGCCGCCAGCTCCCAGCACTGGCAGTCCGGCCAACGAAGAGCCGCTCACCCTCGCTCAGGGCATCAACCTCGCCTTGCGCGAGGCCCTGCAGAGCTATCCCGAGGCGCTCGTGTTCGGTGAGGACGTGGCCAAGAAGGGTGGAGTCTACGGGTTGACCAAGGGCTTGCTGGCGCAGGCCGGGCCGGCGCGGGTCTTCAACACCTTGCTCGATGAGCAGACGATCCTTGGCATGGCGCTCGGTGCAGGGCTCCTGGGGCTACTGCCGATCCCAGAGATCCAGTATCTGGCATACCTACACAACGCTGAAGATCAGCTGCGCGGTGAGGCTGCGACGATGAGCTTCTTCTCCGACGGTGCCTACACGAATCCGATGGTGGTGCGCATCGCGGGGCTGGCCTATCAGAAGGGCTTCGGTGGACATTTCCACAATGATAATTCTCTCGCGGTGCTGCGGGACGTGCCAGGGCTTGCGCTCGCGGTGCCTAGCCGCGCGGACGACGCGCTCGAGATCTTCCGGCAGGCGTTGTCGCTGGCCAGGTCGGCTGGGCGCGTCGTCTGCATCGTGGAGCCGATCGCTCTGTATCACACCCGCGATCTGTACGAGGAGGGGGACGGGCAATGGCTCGCCCACGCGGCCGACGCCGCCGTGCGCAGCGGAGACGTGAGCAGCGGCTTTGCGCGGGCGCGGGTGTACCAAGCCGGCGCCTGCGACTTGACGATCCTCAGCTACGGCAACGGGCTGTTGATGTCCCTGCGGGCGGCCCACGTGCTGCAGCAGCGCGGGGTCGCCGCGCGGGTCGTCGATCTGCGCTGGCTGGCGCCGCTCCCCGAGGCAGACATCCTCGACCACGCGCGGGCCACCGGTCGCGTGCTGATGGTCGACGAGTGCAGGCAGAGCGGGGGCATCGCGGAGGCCGTGGCGGCGCTGCTGCTCGACGCGGGCCATCCCATCAAGTGGCGCCGGGTCGCATCCGCCGACTCGTTCATTCCGTTGGGAGACGCAGCGAACCTCGTGCTGGTGCAAGAGCAGGAGATAGTGGACGCCGCGCTCGCGCTGATGACCCTCGGCTAGTCAGGTTCCGTAAGGAACTCGAGCGTCGCCCGCTCGACGCGTGACGCGCGCCCGATCCAGGTACTCCATCAACGGCACGGCTTGCTTGCGGCTGACCCGCGCGATCAGCTTCAGGTCCGCGAGGCTGAGGCTTGGTCGCTGCTCGAAGTGGGCGACCACCAGCGCTTGCAGCTCCTTCAACCGGGCTTCTGCGAACCAGAGGTTCGAGAGGCATCGAGCTTCACGTCGGCTCGCGAGCTCTGCGAGCGCGACGCGCGCGGCGTCGGCTTCCAGGCGCAGCTCGGTGACCAGCTCCCGTTCAGAGCTCGCTCGCAGGCCGCGCCGGAGGAGCACCTCGAGGGCTTGCTCGCAGACGCGCTGCACCGAGGCGCCGCCGCTCTTGGCGAACTCGGGGGTCGCCAGTCGCGACTGGGTTTCGAGCAGCTGACCAGCCTCCAGTGAGGCCTGGATGACGCGCTCGGCGATGGGCTTGTTTGCGAGGCGACCGAGCTCGGCCAGGGCTGCCTCACGGGGCATGCCCAGCTCGTGAGGGGTGAGCTCGTGGTAGCCTGAGACGCGCGCGAGCAGCAAGCCCTGGAGGTACGTCAGAGCGTGGCGGGTGGTGACGCTGTCACCCAGGATCTTCAGGCGCTGGTTGTTCTTCAGCGCACGTTCGAGGCGCCGAGCCGGGATCCCCAGGCGCGCCTCGAGCTCCTTCGAGTGCGCCACGCGGGGCGTGATCGCGAGCAACCAATGCTCGCAAGCCTCGTCCAGGCGCTCGGCGTCGAGCGCGCGCAGGCCCAGCAAGCGGTTCTCCCATTGCCTGAGGTCGCTTCCTCGAACGCAGCTCTTGCGTCGTGGAAGCGCTGCCGCGTCGATGTCCAGGACGCGGCCTCCGGCGAGGGTCGCGCCTCGGCCAGTTGCCGCGCGGAATCCGCGCAGGATGAGCGGGATCCCCGGTTGCACGGGCAAGGGCGCCTCCAGGGCAAGGTGAGCGAAGCCTCGAAGCAACCCGTCTCCCACGGGACGGGGTGCCTCGAACCAGGTCAAGCGACCCTGGCGGTGGGTCGTCCCGACGTGACAGAGCACGCTGGCGCCGTCGCTCAGCTCGCCGCCGGCTTCCTCGAGCGCGGTCAGTGCGAGGTCGAGACGCTTGCTCAGGCCGCCATGGACCAGGTCCACCAGGGCGTCCCCGCGCTCGATGGCTTGGCCCCTGGGGAGCGCGAGGTTGAGCGCCACGCGGCTCGGTGCCCCGACGCTCTCGACGCTCTGGCCGTGGACCTCGAGGCGGCGGCAGCGAACGCGGAGGCTGTCCGTCGCGGTCAAGAGCCGTAGCTCCTGCTCCCGCATCACGGCGCCCCGGGTCAGCGTTCCGGTCACGACGGTTCCGCTACCCTTGACGCTGAACACACGGTCGATCGCCAGCCAGAGCGAAGCGCTCGGGGTGCTGGAGCGGCGGGGTATGACCGCCAGCAGCGCCTCTCGGACCTCCCGGATACCACGGCCGGTCAACGTATCCGTGGGGATAATGGGGCAGTCGCCGAAGCCGAGCGCCTCGAGGCTCGCTTCGACGTCCAGGGTCGCGAGCTCCAGGGTCTCCGGGTCCACCAGGTCTGCCTTGCTGAGGGCGATCACCAGGTGTCTCAGGCCGGCGAGGCGAAAGATCTGGAGGTGTTCACGGGTCTGGGGCATCGCTCCATCGTCTGCCGCAACGACCAGCAGCCCCACGTCCACGCCCCCCAGGCCTGCGATCATCGTGTGCACCAGCTTGCGGTGGCCCGGCACGTCGATGAACGTCAGGGGAGCGTCGGGGAGCGTCGCGTATCCGAGTTCGATGGAGATCCCCCGCCGCTTCTCGTCGGGGAGGCGATCGGTGTCGACACCAGTCAGGGCGCGCACCAGCGTCGTCTTGCCGTGATCGACGTGTCCCAGCGTTACGACGAGGACACGCTCGAGCGTCGCTGGGCCTTGGTTCGTCATCTCGGCTGGGCGGCGGCGCCGAGGTGCTCGTCGAAGAAGCTCAGCATGCGGTCCCAGGCGTCCTCTGCCGCCTCGGCGTCGTAGGCGACCTTCATCGGGCCATGCTTGCCGATACTGGTCGTCAGCCCGGGTTCGTGCTCGCTCATGAAGCTGTGACCCGCGCCGGGGTACAGCTTGACGTCGTGAGGTACGTCGAGGGTTTCGAGGTGGCGCCGCAGACGCTTGCCATGAGGCGCGAAGACGGCGTCTCGCTCACCGAACGACCCCACCACTGGGCAGATCCCTCGGAGCGCCTCACTTTGCTTCGGCACGCTGCCATAGAAGGGAGCCGCGGCCCGTACGTTGGAGCTCTTCAGGGCGTGAAGGATCGCGAAGCCACCGCCCATGCAGAAGCCGACGACGGCGACGCGTTCGCAGTCGCAGCGGGGGATGTCCTCGAGCGTTGCCTGCGCAGCCGCCAGGTGGTCGAAGGCGGGGCCGCGTCCGGTCGTCGACGCGAGCACGGTGCGCAGCACGCACAGCGACCGCACGCCGGGACCGTCGTAGAGATCTGGCGCCAGCGCGACGAGACCGTGCTCGGCGAAGCGCCGCGTGATTCGCCGGATGTCAGCGTTGAGGCCGAAGATCTCGTGCAGCACCAGCACGCCGGGCGCCTGCTCGAGCTCGTAGGGCTCGGCCACGTAGCCCGCCATCGTCTGCGCGCCGTTCAACGGGATGCGCACGTCGCGGTCTCGGATGGCGTACGTGGGGCGCGCTCGGGAGCTCCTCTCTGACGTCATGGCCTTGAAGCATACCCTCACCCGCCGATCAGACGGAGCATCACTCGACGGCTTCGAGCTCGAGCAGCGGGTCACCCTGTTCGACGTCGTCGCCGTCGGCTGGCAGGACGCGCAGGACTCGCGCTCTCGGGGGCAGCCCGTCGCCCCCGTAGGCGATGCGGTTGAACGTCTTCATCACCTCCAGGAGGCACACGTTCTGGCCCTGAGCCACCATCGCGCCGTCCTCGACGAAGGGTGCTTGGTCTGGCCCCGGCCGGGTGTAGAAGCGACCAGAGGTCGGCGCACGAAACACCAGGCCGAGGCTCTGACTCTCGAGTGCGGCGGCTTCGCTGGCCTGGCTTTCACTCACGGGTTCGAGCTCGAGCAAGCGATCGCCGTGCCCGACGGCCAGCTTCGCCGGATAGGTGCGCCGTCGCTCGCCACCCACGATGCCATGCACGCCGTGAGGCGCTTCCAGCCGAATGAGCTGCCCCAGCACTTCCAGGTAGCCAATCGTCTGACCGGACGTGACGAGGGAGCCCGGTCGTGGGAGGTCGCGCACCCAGCCGACACCGGGAGAGGTGAGCTCGAGGTGTCCGGCTTCGAGCACCTGGCTGCCAGCCAGCAGGTGCTGCGCGTGGAGGCGGCCACTCATCACCGCACCTCCTGGACGAGCACCGCGAGATCGTGGAGTGACCAGATGCGAGGGTTCTTGATGCGGCGGCTGCCCGTGTTCTGATAGCTCGCCTCGACCAGCATCTCGAGGTAGCTCCGCAGCTCGCCCAGCGCTACGATCTCGTCAGTGTCCATTTGCCGCGCGGCAACGTACGGGTCCATGTCGCCTTCGATCCGCTGTTCGACTTGCTTCATTCCGGCCTCGATGCTGGCGCGCTCGGCAGCGTCCTTCGTGATGATCTCGAAGTCGTCGTCCAGCTTCGTGTTGTAGGCGGCGATGGCCAGGGTGCGGCCTTCCATCACCGAGAGCCGTGAGATTGGCGTCGAGAGCTGGACCACCGGGTCGTAGGGCAAACCGCTCATGGCGTAGTAGCCCGCGCCGGAGGCCTTGCGGAGCAAGACGGTGAACATCGGCACGTCGTTCGTCGAGTTCGTGTAGATGAGGCTCGAACCATACGCCAGGAGTCCCTGGCGTTCGGCTTCCAGCCCGATGTCGAAGCCGGAGATGTCCTGTAACCAGACCAGCGGGATGCCGTCGGCGTTGCACGCTCGGGAGAAGGCCGCGATCTTGGCGATCCCACCACGGTACAGGATCGCCGAAGGGCGCTGTTTGCCCGGGTGCTCCGGATCGCCGACCAGACCCTGGCGATTGATCACGAACCCAGCGTACAGGCCTCCCACGCGACCGACACCGCAGATCATTTCTTCGCCGACTTCAGGGAGCACCTCCCAGAACAGGCTCTGATCAACCAGGCGAGCGAGCACCTGGTGGGCGTCGTAGGCCACACGATGATCCGTGGGGAGCAGACCGAGCAGCTCGGATGCGGGCTCGCGGGGGGGCATCGCTCCGGAGCCCTGGCGGTAGAAGTCTGCGGCGCTCGATGGCAGCCGCTCCACCTCACGGCGCATGCAGTCGATGAGCACCTCGTCGTTCGGCACCCGCACGTCGGCGCAGCCGCTCTGATGCACGTGCACCTCGGGGCCGCCGATGCTCAGGCTGGTCATCTTCTGGCTCTTGGCGCCCTTGATCAGCGCGGCGCCTGCGATCACCATGTACGCCTGCTCGGTCATGTAGACGCGGTCGCTGATGATCGGCATGTAGCCGCCGCCGGCGATGCAATCGCCGAACACACCGGCGATCTGCGGCACGCCGCTGGCTGACAGCAGGCTGTTCATCTTGAAGATGTGTCCGGCGCCGTGCGCGCCTGGGAAGCTCTTGGATTGCTCCGGCAAGAACAGCCCGCTGCAGTCGACGAGATACAGCGTCGGGATGCGCAGCCGCAGCGCCATGGTCTGCGCGCGCTGGATCTTCTCTGGGGTGCGCGGCCACCAGGAGCCCGAGGCGACCGTGTTGTCATTGGCGATCACCATGCACCAGCGACCGTTCACCAGCGTGAACGCGGTGACCACACCTGCGCCTGGCGACTTGAGACCACCGGGGAACTCGTCGCCATAGTTGACGAACGTCCCGACCTCGAAGATGCGCGAGTCGGGGTCCTTCAGCAGCTCGATGCGCTCGCGTGCCGTTAGTTTACCCTTGGCGTGGACTCGCTCGCGGTACTTCTCACCCCAGCCCGCGTGCACCTCGTCGCGACGCTCCGTGAGGCGTTGCTCGAGCTCGCTGCCGCGGTCGACGTTCTGCTTGTAGCTCTGGTCGTCCAGCGCGCTGGCGCGTGGCTGACCAATGGGACTCAACGGGATATGGGCCATGTCTTGGAACTCCGAGGTTCGCGTGCGGGGCACGCGACCGAGGGCTGCGTGACGAGCGCCCGGCGGCACGCGCCGGGGAGGCTCGAGCGGGCTGGCTCGGTGCTAGCGAGCACCGGTGAACGTGCCTCCAGGGATGCTCGAGGTGTCGTAGCGGTTGTCCCGGAACTCCTCGGACGCGAGCACGGCCTGGTGCATCGGGATGGTGGTGTGCACCCCCTCGCACTCCAGCTCCGCGAGCGCTTCGAGCATCGCGCGAGCCGCGGCGTCGCGATCGGCGGCGTGGGCGATCACCTTGCAGATCAGGCTGTCGTAGTGCGGTGGGATGGTGTAGCCCTCGACGACGTGCGTATCCACGCGGATAGAGCCTTCGCTCCCCTCGGGAAGCTTCCACTTGCTGATGGTGCCGGGTGAAGGGCGGAAGCCCTGGCTCGGATCCTCGGCGTTGATGCGACACTCGATCGCGTGACCCTTCAGCTCGATGTCAGACTGGGAGAAGCTCAGGCGATGGCCCGCGGCGACCAGCAGCTGCTCTCGTACCAGGTCGATACCGCTCCGCTGTTCGCTGACGCAGTGCTCGACCTGGAGGCGCGTGTTCATCTCCATGAAGCGCAGAATCGGCGGCTCGCCGGGTTCCGCGCCGCGGGTGTCGAGCAAGAACTCGAGGGTGCCTGCGCCGACGTAGCCGATGTCACGCACGGCCTTGACCGCCGCTCTCAGCGTCCGTTCTCGCTCGCCTTCGTCCAGCACGGGAGAGGGGGACTCTTCGATGAGCTTCTGGTGGTTGCGCTGGATCGTGCAGTCGCGCTCGCCGAGGTGACAGACGTTTCCGTAGCGATCCGCGACGACCTGGATCTCGATGTGCCTGCCGCCTTCGACCAGCTTCTCCAGATAGACCCGTGGGTCTCCGAAGA
This sequence comes from Myxococcales bacterium, assembly GCA_020430865.1. The sequence continues at coordinate 671 of JAGQIY010001104.1, read as the reverse complement.
ACGCCTGCCCCTCGCGCTGCGCGGCCTGAAACGCCTCGGCCATCTCCCCGAGCTCGCGCACGATCTTCATGCCCCGACCACCGCCGCCGCTCTCGGCCTTGATCAACACGGGCAGGCCGACCGCCTCGGCCACCTCCCGGGCGTGCTCAGCTGAGCGCAGCGGGCCGTCGCTGCCAGGGATCAGGTTCAGACCCGCGCGCTTCATGGCCCGCTTGGCCGGGCTCTTCGTGCCCATCAGGTGCATCACGTGGGCCGGGGGACCGACGAAGGTCACCCCGTGCACCTCGCACAGGCTGGCGAAAGCCGAATTTTCCGAGAGGAAACCCCAGCCAGGGTGTAGCGCCGAGCAGTCGGTTTGCTTTGCTGCTTGAACCACGCGAGCCGCGTCGAGATAGCTCTCCGACGCCCTGCCAGGCCCGAGGCAAACGCCACGTCGTTCGCGCAGATACGCGGCGTCGCGGTCGGCCTCCGAGTAAGCGAAGACCGGCTCGATGCCGAGCGCGTCGCACGCCCTGGCGATGCGAACGGCAACCTCTCCCCGGTTGGCGATCAGCAGGCGATGGAAGAGCTGAGGGTTGGCCATGCGCGGCGCACCCTAAATCAGCCTGCGCGAATTAGGAACGTCTTCGGTCATGATTCTCGCCAGCTGCGCCGCGCCTCGTGTGGAGCGT
>JAGQIY010001103.1 GCA_020430865.1 Myxococcales bacterium | reverse complement strand
CGTGCCGCCGGCCCCGGGGGGGGGGAGCACCGCCGCGATCAGCTCGTCGCGAAACAGCGCGCGATGGGCGGCGATGTACAGGAAGCGGACGTAGGAGATGAGCAGTCCCAGGCGCTCCGGTACCTTGCGGTACTCGGGGTGAACCACGAGCCCCCCGATCTCGGTCGGGCCATCGTAGGAGAAGCCGATGCGCAACAGAGTATGGTGGAAGTGCCGATCCACGGCGCGCGAGTACTTCTCCTCGGGGATCACGTCCAGGTAGATGTACGGCGCCTCGCGCCGCCCGTGTTGCGCGACGATCATCGAGGTCCCAACGGCGCGCTGGGTCTCGAGGTCCCAGAGCACGAAGACGAAGCGGCGGTCGGCGGGGCTGCCGATCTCCCCCGTGAAGCTCCTGTGGGCGTGCTCCAAGAGCGCACGGATGGACGCGCGATCGTTGGGGAGATTGATGGTGTTCAGGAACTGGGCCAGCTCGAGCAAGGGCTCTTCGTCGGCGAGCGTGGCTCCTCGTATCTCGTAGCGCTGGCTGGTCATCTGCGGATGTGTCCTCGAAAACGGAGCAAAATGCCCATGAAATCTTCGGCTGCTCCCGCGATGGAGGCGCGAGTCGGGGGTGCTTCGCGCCGGTCCAGGGCGCGCGACAGCAAGAACGCAGCTCGAGGCTGCGAAAATGGGCAGGACCTTCCGCCGCACAGCGAAACGCCTCGAAACATAGGCTCTTGCCCATCGTCGAGGGGCCCGACAAAGCTGGCCTCTGGTGCTCCAACACTCAGCCGGCCAGCGGCGGTTCGTGCTAACACCAGGGCCGTGTCCGAGCCGTTGAAGCAATTCACTGGAACCCAGAGCTACCTCACCGACGCCGCGCTGGAGTCGGCCGTCAACGCGGCGATCGTCCTCGAGCGCCCCCTGCTCATCAAGGGCGAGCCCGGCACCGGGAAGACCTTGCTCGCCAGCGCAGTCGCGGAGGCGCTTGGCCATCCGATGATCCACTGGGCGGTGAAGAGCACGACGCGTGCCCAAGATGGTCTGTACGTCTACGACACCGTTCAGCGGCTGTACGACGCCCGCTTTGGTGACGCTGGCCCCGAGGGCGTGAAGGACATTCGCCGCTACATCAAGCACGGCCCATTGGGACGAGCCCTGGCGGCCGAAGAGCGCACGGTGCTGCTGATCGATGAGGTGGACAAGGCCGACCTCGAGTTTCCGAACGACCTGCTCCACGAGCTCGATCAGATGCGCTTCCTGGTCATCGAGACTGGAGATGAAATCGTAGCCAAGCAACGTCCGATCGTGATCATCACCAGCAACAACGAGAAGGAACTCCCGGACGCCTTCCTGCGCCGCTGTGTGTTTCACTTCATCGATTTCCCGGAGCCCGAGCTGATGAAGCGCATCGTGCGGGTGCACCACCCCGGTGTCGACGAAGCCATCGTCGATCAGGCGATCGCGGCCTTCTACGACGTGCGCGCCGTCCCACGGATCCGCAAGCGCCCCAGCACGAGCGAGCTCGTCGACTGGATCGCGGTGCTCGCTCGCGCAGGCGTCGGCGCCGACCGCATCAAGAGCGAGCTGCCGTTCTCGGGAGTGCTGCTGAAGAAGGAACAAGACGCTGCGGCGGTTGCAGAGGCCAGAGGCGGACGCGCTCGGCGCTGGTGACCCTCACCCCCAAACCCTGGGGGAGGGCGTGAGGCCCCTCGTTCGGCGCCGCGAGCTGCTTGGTGGCTACCCAGCCTTGCATCAATTGATTCCGGGAGGAATCCGCTCGCAGACGTAGGGATAGCGGTCGTCCTCGCAGTAGCTGTCGTTCCACAGTCCGTCATCGCGCATCGTGGCGCAGTGCTCGTAGCAACGTTCGAGGATGCCGCAGCCCTTGCCGGCCGCGTTGGGCTCGTTCGGGGCCCAGTTCTCGAAGCCAAAGTCCTCTCCGCTCACCCAGGCGTAGCTGCCCGCGCCGCTCTCCTTCGCCGTTCGGCCATCCGTCGCGCCGATCCAAGCCGTCTCCACCGTCAATGCCGCAAGGAAATCGTTCTCGGACTTGGAGGTGAGCGTCGCGAGGTAGCCGCCCTGCGCCACGCAGTCGTTGCGGGCATCGCCCCAGTTCTTGCTGTCACGCATGAACCAGTAGCAGTGGTAGTTGGGGCCGACGGACGAGTTGGGTGGACACTCCACCTCGCATCGATCGGAGCAGCCGTCTCCAGAGTCGGTGTTCTGGTCGTCGCACTGCTCCCCCGCTTCACGCAAGCCATTGCCGCACGTGCTCATCCCGTTGCCAGCGGCGCCACCATTCCCGCCGCCTCCGTCGCCCCCGGTGCCGCCCGTGAAGATGCCGCCGAAGCTCGCTTCGGCGCGCCCGTCCGCCGCGTCTTCTCCCGCATCGAGCGCGCCCCCGATACCGATCAGGTCGATGTCGCCGGTCCCGGTGCGATCGAGAGAGCAGCAAACGGAGACACCGAGCAGTCCGCTCAGCGTGACCAACCGAAGCGCGTTCCTCCCTCCCATCCGACCGAACGGTCAGTCTACCACGGACGCTCGCGCCGAGGCTTGACTCGCGCTCCGGAATTTCGCGGGGTGTGGTGCCGTCCAGCAGCGATTTTTGTGCTGAGACTGCGCTCCCGCATCGGGTCGTGCGGGGGAGGGGCTGGCGATTGGAGAGGGTGCGCCTTCGTGATAAGTCGCGCGCGTGACTACCCATCCGGACAAGCACTGGTCGTTTCCCCGCGCCGAAGCGCTCCCAACCTACGCCTTCGTGGCGCTGGACGCCTTGAAGGCGAAGGTCCTCGCCGGCGGCGCTGATCTGATCGACCTCGGTCTGGGGAACCCGGATCGTCCGACCCCTCAGGCCATCGTCGATCAGCTGCACACGGCGGCAGACATCGGGAAGAACCACCGCTACCACCCCGGACGGGGACTGCTCGGACTCCGGCGGGCGATCGTCGACTGGTACGCCCGCCGCTACTCCACGAATTTTGACGTGGAAAAAGAAGTCATCGTGACGATGGGCGCCAAGGAGGGCATCAGTCATCTCTGCCTCGCCATGCTCGACAAGGGCGACTTCGTCGTCGCACCCGATCCGTGCTACCCCATCCACGAGGGTGCCCCTGGTATCGCTGGAGCGAGCGTCGTGGGCTATGCGTCGGGTCCCGGGAACGAACCTGCCGAGGCGATCGCCAGGGCGCTGGCCGAGGTTCGAGCGAGGGGGGGAGAGACCAAGTTGGTGATCGCCAACTACCCTCAGAATCCGACGGGCGTCGTCGTCACGAAGGAGCAGATGGCGGCGCTGGTGCGCGTGGTGCAGGAGAGCGGCGCGTATCTCCTGCACGACCTGGCCTACGCGGACATCGATTTCGCGAATCGTTACGCGCCGAGCATCTTCGACTGCGGTATCCCCGCGGATGAAGTGAAGAGCTTCGCGGTCGAGGTCTTCTCGATGTCGAAGAGCTACCACATGCCTGGCTGGCGCATCGCGTACATGGTCGGACACGAGCGCATGATCCGCTCGCTGGCGCACCTCAAGACGTACATGGACTACGGCACCTTCATGCCGCTGCAGTACGCCGCTGCCTGGGCGCTCGAGCACGGTGACCACTTGGTCGACGAGATGCGCGAACTCTACCGGAGCCGGGCCACGACCCTGGTGAACGGACTGAGAGACGCCGGCTGGGACAACGTCGACGAGCCGCGCGGCACGATGTTCGTGTGGGCACCGCTGCCCGAGGTCTGGGCGGACAAGAAGGCGTCCGAGGTCACGGAGCTGCTGATCGAGAAAGCCCACGTGGCTGTCTCTCCGGGCACTGGTTTCGGGCCCGGCGGGGAGGGCTACGTCCGCTTCGCGTTGATCGAGGATCCGCCCCGCATCGCCGAGGCATGCAAGCGCATCGCCAAGGTGCTCAGCGAGGCGAAGTAATAACCCTGCAGAAAATAGGTGGTGCGCCTCGAGAGCCTGAGCTGCTCAGGCGCCTGACCTTGCCCTGGCTGGATCGCTGAGCGAGACCGCTCGGGCGAAGCCCGCCACCGCGGGAGACCCGGTCGGACATTTCCGGTCAGACAGCCGCAGATGGAGCTGATCCGGGGTGCGTTCGCGGCTAGCGTCCATGAGGTCGCCCAACGAGGCGCGACCAATCTCGAGACCGGCAGCGCGGGGGCGACCCCTGGGGCTGGCGGCGGGGTGGGGGGAGCGATGGCCAGCAAGAAGACGCCGAAGAAGACCAGCAAGCAGACGCCCAAGAAGGTCGGCACTCGCAAGCGCCGCGGAGTGACTCTCGAGCCGACCTCGCTCGGTGCGCAGGAGCTTGCGTTGAGCACGGCACCGCTCGCGCTACCTGGGTCACTGCAGGGGATCGCGGCACGGGTAACTGCGGACGGCGGTGCGGTGCTTGCTGCGTATCGAGAGCCGCTCGGAGGTCGCGACCTGCTGCTCGTCAGCCTGCCGACGCAGCTCGTCGGCCCCACGCCCTTTCAGCGAGACGTCTCCGACGCCCACGTGCGCAAGCTCACCCTGGCCATGGACAAGACACGGCGCTTCCTCGATCCGCTGATCGTCGTGCGAGCCGAGACGCTGAGCGGACGGACCGACGGCGAGGCCGAAGCGCGAGCCGATCAAGCTGGCGTACCCGCGTATCGCTACCTCACGCCAAACGGTAACCACCGCCTGACCGCGCTGAAAGAACTGGGGGCTAACGCGGTGATCGGGCTGCTGGTGCCCGAGCCGGAGGTTGCCTACCAGATCCTCGCGCTCAACATCGAGAAGGCACACAACCTGCGAGAACGCGCGCTCGAGGTGGTGCGCATGTACCGGGATCTGGCCGGCTGGTGCGATCAGCAGGAAGCGGACCTGAGCCTCGAGTTCGAGGAGCCCGGCCTCGCCACCTTGGGCTTCGCCTACGAGAAGCGCGCACGCCTGTCGGGTGGCGCCTACAACCCGGTGCTGCGCAAGGTCGACGGGTGGCTCGAGCAGAAGCTTCCGGCAGCAGTCGTCGAGCGCGAGCGCCGCGCGCACGTGCTGCTCGCGCTCGACGATGCGGTCGCTGGCGCGGTGGCGCGCTTCAAGGCCGCGGGGCTGACCAGCCCCTACCTCAAGAACTTCGTCGTTGCTCGTGTCAATCCGCTGCGCTTCATCAAGGGCGATCCGCCGAGCTTCGACGAGCTGTTGCAGACCATGACCAAGCGCGCCGAGAAGCTGGATCCCGCGAAAATCCGCGCGGAAGATCTGGCGAAGTCTGGCGGTGGGCCAGGGGACGACTGAGCACTCCACGCTACCAGTCGTCGTTCGGGCTCAGCTGACGCCGCGCTCCAGCACGCGCTGGATGCTGTCAGGCACCAAGCCGTAGGACTCGGCCGCACCCAGCAGTCCGGCGTTGTCCGGCAGTTCACTCAAGAACAGGTTGGCGTAGGAGGTCCGCTGCAACCCCTTGAGCCGGCGCTCGAGGTGAGGAAGGCCACGGCGCACGGCGTCTCGCGCGCCTTCTTCGTCGCCCTGTTCGGCGCACACGTCGTGAAGCGCGAGGTACACCGTGCTCTCGTTGAGCAGGCTGTGGGCTCCGCTCTCCAGTAACTCCACCGCCCTACGGGTCAACTCGAGGGCCCGCTTCAGGTTGCCGCAGCGACGCTCGGCCTCGCCCCACACGCCCAGCGCTACCGGCAACACGTCCCGGTTGTCAGAGGCCTGGTAGCCCTCGGCCGCCAGCTGGAGCAACGAGCGCGCGCGGCCACACGAGGTGTCTCCCGTGTTCCTGATGAGCTCCCAGCCTCGGTAGAAGAGCACGCCCAGGTTGCTCCTGTCGGGGGAGGTCCAGACGCCGGTGGCGTCCGCGTCGGCGTCCGCGCGAGGTTCCGCGAGGTACGCGTCGAGGCGCTTGTCGCCACCGAAGGTCGCGGCGAAGCCGAGCAAGTTCATCTGGGCGTGGCGGACCGCACCGCGACTGCCAATGGCGTCGGCCAGGGCCAGACCCGCCTCCAGTGAGTTACGCGCCTCCTTGCGCGCGCCGATCGTGGTCAGCGCGAAGCCCAGGTTCGTCGTGAGCATGGCCTCGCGCTCCTTCAGTCCTGCGCGCTGGGCTGCGCGCACGGCGTTGCGTCGCGCGTCGAGGGCCGCGCTCAGTT
>JAGQIY010001102.1 GCA_020430865.1 Myxococcales bacterium | reverse complement strand
GTCGCAACGATCGCGCACCAGCGGTCGAAGCTGACGCCCGTTCCATCCAGCACCTTGCCCCCGGCCGTGGCGGTCTCCTGAAGGCGGGCCCCGACCAGCTTCTGACCCTCGGCAATCGGGCCCGCGGCCTCGATGTCCTTGAGGCCCAGAGGCTTCAGCGCGGTGCCGCCGGTGGCGATGGCGAGCGCCTCAAGCCCGCGCTGCGATCGCACGAGGTTCGGGTTCTCCAGTAGCCGCTTGCGATACTCCGCGACGGCGTTCTCGACCGAGAGAACGTGCCCGAGCAGCTGCGTGAGCGCGTTCCGGGGTTCGTCGAGCAGGTCCCGGGCCTTCGACATCAAGGGCTGGAAGTTGCCCAGCCGAGCCGGGGCATCGAACTCGGAGCGGAGCCGATCCACCTCATCACCGCGCGCGCCCTCCAGGGCGACGTCGATGAGGGCCGGACGACCCTGCAGCTTGTCCAGTGGCAGCGCGGACTTCGGGTAGTGGAAGTCCGCCGGCGCGTTGGTCAGGACGGCCTGGAGGTCAGAGATTCGACCCGAAGCATCCAGCAAGTCAGAGCGCAGCTCCTCGTAGACGGCCTTGAGGTCGCGGAACGCCGCGACGATCTGCCCGTCGCACTGCGCGAGCGCGGCCTCCGACCAGGTCGAGAGGTCGATTCCGACCTCTCGCGCGAGGTTCTCCAGCTGCACGGTCGCCTCGGCGACCTTCAGGTCCCTGAGGTTCTGACGCAGGGTGCCGGGCTCGTTGACCTGCACGATCTCGGTGGCCCCGGGGCTCGCCTGGGGAGCGAGCGCGCCGTCCAGGATGTGCGCGATCTTCTCGAGCGACAGCGTGAAGAGCGAGATGGGGAAGCCATGAAGCGCCGTGACCTCCTGGCGCATCTCCTCCGCCAACGAGACGGTCCTCGCACGGAGCCGCTCCTCCGCGCGACGCACGAACGAGACGAAGAGCGACGCCCGTCGGATCCGCTGCCACAGCGGGACCTCGTCGGACTCGAAGTCGAGGGTCTTGACGTTCGTGTCCTGCTCGAGGGCCCGGTACTCGTCTCGCCGGAAGACCCAGTCGATGTTCTGCAGCACGCGACGACGGCGCTGGGCCGCGGCGCGGTACCCATCGGCAGTCGCCGGCTGCGTCTCGGAGGTGTCGAGGGCGTCGAGGTCGGTGGTGCAGTCGGTCAGTTTCTTACGCGCCGTGAGGGTCTTCGTGCCCGGCGCCCCGCTGCCCTCGGGCCCGAAGAGATCCTTGACGCGCCCGACGCCGAACACGGCCTCCATCTCGGCGACCAGGTTCGGATAGTCCTTCGTGAGCCAGTTGTCGGCCTCCTGCACAGCCCCACGGAGCTCCGCGCGCGTCGTCGCCGTGTAGGCGTCCGCCGTCTTCGCGGTCGCCTGCGGCTTGCCGAAGCCGAGCTCGCGAACGAGCGCCATCCACTCGAAGTAGATGTCCTTCGGCTTCAGCCCCTCCCACGTGTAGCCCCAGAACCACTCCCTCTCGGCGAGAGCAAAGCTCCAGTCCCCGTTCAGGAGTCGGCGAATCGTCTCGACGAGGAACGGAGGGAACAGCGGCTCCGCCGCGTCATCGAGCCTGGAGAAGAGCCCCGCGCGCTCGGTGTCGGTGTAGCCGGCCGCCCGAGCCTTCGGCGTCACGCCGAGCTTGGCGAGGAGCGCCTTCAACGCTTCGACATCCACGCCGGACTTGTCGTCCAGGTTGGCGAGCGACGCCGGCGGGGGCGTGTCGATGGCCAGCACACGCCACGCCCGCATGAGGAGCTCTTGCTCGGCGTCCTTCAGCTTGCCCGACGAGCGCAGCGGCCACGCGACGCGGCCGAGCTCGTTGAGCTGCTGACGGAAGCGGCCGACCTCGTCGGCGAACGGCCGGACGAGGCTCTGGAGGCGGTTGCTGAACGCCGTCGTGAACCCGTGTCCATCCAGCCGGAACCCCACGATGGCGTTGGTCGCCATGCCGACCTGGTGGAGGATGTGCTCCTCGGTCGAGGTGAGCTGGTAGAGCAGCAGGTAGCTCCTCGCACCCTTCAGGGTCTCGCTGGGCGGGTTCGCCATCACGTCGACCAGCGAGCGAGACGCGGTGAAGGCGACGATCGGAGTTCGTCCTTCCTCGCCGAACTGAGCGCTGGCCGCCTTGCAGAGGCGCTCGAGCTCATCGACGTTCTTGACCCACGCGAACAGGGCGCGGCCCTTGGGGTGGAGCTTCAACGCGTCGAACGTGACGAGCCCGCCGCCCGAAGCACCACGGCTGCGCGGCGACGTCGCGATGACGGTGAGATGCTCGTCGCGGATGCCCGACGGGGCGGCGTCGTACGCCCAGTGCTGGTCGATGACTCGCATGGCTCCGACGAGGACCTGCTGAGCACGGGCCTGCTCGGTCTGCGTGCGCAGCGAGGCGAGCGCCTTCTCGTGGGCGGCGTTCTGGTCGGGGTCGCGGAAGATAAGCGACGTCTGCCCCTGCTTGCGATGGCGCAGATCGAGTCGCGCGATCATCTCGACGCTCGGCCCCACGTGGGTCGCCGTGTCGGCCTCGATGTCCTCGGCGCCGAGGAAGCGACGCCAGAGCGCTCGCGCGGCGTCCTCGGCCGCGGCATGGGGGTAGAGCAGCGCGACGAGCTGGACGAAGTCCGCCTGTCGGAGCGGCACGATCAGGGTGTGCTTCCCGTCGGTCCGCCGCTGCCCCTTGGTCTCGTGGATGGCGTAGGTGCCGAGGTTCGAGAGCAGCTGGCGAAGGTCCAACGGCTGGTCGACGCCGCCGAGGCGCCACATCCCTCGGTCGCGGGTGAACTTGGACGCGCGGAGCGCCTCCGCGGCCTCGAGCTCGTCCCACTCGACACGACGGAACAGGGTCGCGATGGGCTCGTCGTACTCGTTACGGGCTCCCAGGACCGCCGCCCGCGTCTCCGAGGCGTATGTGTCGAGCGCGACGGGGAGCTGCCCGTAGAGCAGGTCCCGCACGGTTGCAAGCTGGGAGCGGTCGGGGATGCGCAACATCTCGATCGCGTGGTGATCGAGGACATGCTGCTGCACGCGACCCGAGACCTGAACCAGCTCGTCGAAGAGGGCGCCAACGGTGGGCGCGTCCTTCTCGCCCCGGACCCGCTTGTCACGCAGGCGCTCGTCGATGCCCGCCATGACGACGTTGAACCAACCGAAGTTCCCGGCGCTCATGGCGTACGCGGCCTCCACGAGCCCCTGCGGGTACGCCTCGGCCAGGCGTCCGTCGCCCTCGAGGGTCTGGACGAAGTCGCTCACGTCGGCGAACGCGTTCGCCTGGAGCTCCGCGAGCTCGAAGCGGCGCGCAGTCGACTGGATCTCTCGCAGCTCGTCGCCGATGGCCGGGGAGCAGAGCGCGACGTAGCGCAGCCAGGGCAGCTTGCGCCGGGGGTCCTCCTCCTTGATCGCCTTGCCCATCAGCTTGATGGCGCGACCGTCGAGGTGCTTGATGTCGGTCGAGTCGAGGCCGAAGGTCGCCGCCTCGGCGGCCGTCTCGAGCTCGTCGAGCACGACGAGGACGTACTTGATGCCGAGCGTCTGCAGGTAGTCGTAGGCGGCCTGGCACAGCCGCGTCGCCAGCTCCGGGTCCTCGTAGAGCTTCTCGTCCGAGTGCTTGGCCGAGACCTCGAGAGCCGCCTCCAGCTTCTTGGCGTCGAAGCCCGCGACGAAGAGTCGGTCGGTCGCCTCCTTTGCGATCTGCCCCTGGATCGAGCCGTCGAAGGTCCCGCGGGTCAGCGGCAGAAGCGCCTTGTAGAGCCCGTAGGCGAACCAGTTGTCGACGTTGTTGTAGTCGTTCGCGACCTGGCTGTAGCGGATGTACAGGCCGAGGTACTGGTCGCGGTCCGTGTCGTCGTGGAACAGCTGCGCCTTCACGAGCGAGCCATCGTCGCCACGAACCCACCATCCCCGCGACGTGTCATTGATCTGGGCGACCAGCTCGTACCCGATGCGGGACTTGCCGACGCCCCACTGGGCGATGATGGCGAAGACGTGCGCGAACTTCTCGGCCTCGTCGTCCACGAGGTGGATGAAGTGCCGGAACGCCTCGAAGAAGCGGCCCTGTCCGACGATCGGGTGAGTGAGCGGGTAGCTCGAGACGCCGGTCGCGGCCCACTGGTGCTTGCCAATCACTTTAGAACTCGCGTTGGTCATCGTGTCAGCTCCCGTTCCGTCTCGAGTGCCGGCCATGCGCTCTGGAAGGCGTCGTTGAACTCGGTGTGAACGACCCATCGCACGAGCTTGCGCGACGGGTCCGCGTGAAGTCCTCTGCCGTGCCGCGCCTGGCCGGGCTCAGCGTCGAGCAGCTCGAGGGCACCGTGGTGGACGGCCTGGTCGACGAGCGCGTCCATCCAGCGGGCGAACGCTTCTTCGTTGGGGCTCACGCCGAAGGTGGCGAGGAGCTCGCGCAAGACCGGCTCGGCGGCGACGAAGCCGCGCACGTCCGCGTGGCCGCGGGTCAGCTCGGTGAGCGCCTGGGCCGGGGTCGCCCGTCCTACGAGGTCCGCTGCGACCTCGCCCGGGAGTGCGAGCTCACCCGTGCGAGTGAGCCAGCCCACCGACTCGAGCAGGTGCAGTGGTGCGGTCAGCGGGGTGAGCGAGAGGTTGTCCTTGCTCTTCTTCCGCTTCAGCACGTCCGGGTCGTAGGCGAGCCCGGCGCAATGGGTCCGCGCCAGCCAGCGCGCTGCGGTGTGCTGCTCGAGCCCCTCGAACCAGCTCTCCGGCTTCGCGTGGCTCTGCAGCAGCAGGGAGCTCCCCGCCTTGAGCCCAGCCCGGCCACTACGCGCGACGGACCACTCCACGAGCGCCCACTGGCCCGCCTGCAGTCGAAGCAGGAGGAGGCGCAGCCACGGGCTCTCGCGCACGAGGAACGCCGCCAGGAGCAGCAGACCTTCGGCGGGCTCCCGTTTCCAGGTGCGCAGCAGCACCTGCGCCTCGTCGGTGAGCGCCCAGTGACCGCCCTCGTCGCAGGCCATCAGACCCACGCCGGGAAGGAACACGCGGCACTGGCGATGGAAGGCTCCGAAGAGCCCCGAAGCGCCGCGGCGCGAGATCACGCCGGCGAGATGGTGGTCCGACACGGCGCGCGGCGAGCCCGTCAGCGGCGTGCGCTCGGCCAGCTCGGCGAGCGTCTCGAGCGCGCGGAACCAGGCCTCCGGATCGTTGTTCTCGGTCCAGAAGGTTGGGCGCTCGAGGTGAAGGTGGGCGCGCTCCGTCATGGCGCCTCCTGTGGGCTCACCCCGGCGCTCGCGCGGGCGATCCGCTCGCGGGCCCAGGTCTCGGCCGCCCGACGGATCGCGGCGGTAATAGGGGAGCCGAGGCGGTAGAAGGCCCGGCTGCCGAGCGTCCGGTAGCAGGCATCGGAGAAGCTCGGGTGGATCGAGTAGCCCGGCCGAAGACCGCCCGAGCCGTGCTCGAAGCGCC
>JAGQIY010001101.1 GCA_020430865.1 Myxococcales bacterium | reverse complement strand
GACCCGACCGATCCGAACGCGAACCCCCAGAGCCACGGCAACTTCGTGTTCCTCGAGCCCTATCAGGAGCCGCCGTCTCCCGCGCGGGACACGCTGGACTTCGCCACCGCGATCCGCAAGGCCGACGTCTACCTGCTGATGGACACGACCTACTCGATGAACGCCGCGATCACGAGCTTGAAGGCGGGCGTGGCGACGCCCACGACGGGCCTCATCGATCGGGTTCGCGGCGTGATCAGCGACGTGTGGTTCGGCGCCGGCGACAACCGCGACTACCCCGCGGGCGGCTACGGCAACGCCGGCTGGGGTGACTACGCGTATCGAAACGTCGCCGATCTCACCGTCGACTCGGGTGCGGTGCAGACCGCTGTCAACACCTTCAGCCTGGGCAACGGCGAGGACGTACCAGAGAGCCATGTCCCCGCCCTCTACGCCGCGATCAGCGGCGCTGGACTGCCAGGAGTCAGCCTGCCCAACGGCGGCTCACTACCTCCGCGCACGGACTGCCCGGCGGGCCACTGGGGCTACCCTTGTTTCCGGCCGGACTCCGTTCCGATCCTGGTCATGATGACGGACGCGCAGTCACACAACGGGCCGAGCGGCGCCACCAACAACTACAACGACGGAGCGATCGGCGGGCATGCGCCGACGTACAGCGAGTTCATCACGGCCGCCAATGATCGCAAGGCGAAGGTGATCGGTATCCACGTCAACGGCGGCAACGGCCTCGGTACGCTGCAGTCGATCGCACGCGACACCGGAGCCGTGGATGGCGGGGGCAACCCCCTGGTGACGAACTGGAACCCCGGGACCCCCATCAGCGACGCGGTGGTGAACCAGATCCAGATCCTCGCGGATCAAACGCCGATCGAGGTCACGGTGCGCTTCGTGGACGATCCATCGGACAGCGTCGAGACCTTCGGTGCTTTCGTCGACCATCTCGAGGCCAACCCCAACGGCGACCCAGGGCGAGGCTGCGTGGCGCTGCCCGCCGTGGACACCAACGCCGATACGTATCTCGACACCTTCTCCGCGGTGAAACCCGGTACGCGCGTGTGCTTCGACATCATCGTCAAGCAGAACGACACGGTGCAGCCCACTGGCGAACCCCAGCTCTTCAAGGCCACCCTCGAGGTCGTCGGCGATGGAATCACCGTGCTGGACTCCCGCGATGTGTACTTCTTGGTACCGCCGGTCGTCGAGATCGACCCGAATCCCCCAGCTTGATTCGGCGCCCGCGAGCTAGCCTGCTAGGGGCAGGCTAGCCGCCAGGCGTCGAGATCCCACATCTTGACCAGCGTCGAGAACCCGGTGGTGGTCGAGTCACCGCACACCGCGCCCAGCCTGGCGCTGCCCTCGCTCTGACTGTCCACGTATTCCACATGGAATACTGCCTTGCCCGCGGAGATGAAGGGCGCCAGGGCGCTGCACTCGTCGTAGCTCAGGCACTCCTCGTTCAATGCCCAGTCGAAATGGGTCACCAGCTGTGGGACCAGGTCGAGGGCGTTCTTGAGCCCGACGCTGAGTCCCCGGCCGTGGGCCTCGCTGGCCAGGAAGCGGTTGTAGTCCACCTGGTCGCTCTCGGTCAGCGGGAACCCAGTGGCGTTCGAGTAGCCATCCACGTTGTCAGGCTCGACCCCGTCGCATCCCTTGCTGACTGCCAGATCCAGGCGAGCCTTCATGATGTTCCGCACGTTGCTCGAACGCACGTCGAGCCACGTCTCTCCGGGCCAGTCGTCCAGCGGGTTCTCGTAGTCAGCCGCCTGGAACTGACCGGCGTCCGAGCGCCAGTCCTCGCGACTTCCCGCAGAGAAATAGCAGATGACGACGCGCCCAGCGGCCTGCAGGCTCTGCACCGTCGCCTGATCGACGTCGAACAGATCGATGTCGTACATCGCGACGTCGACGCTGGTGTCCAATGTCCCCGTCAGCTGCCACTGCCAGCTCGTGCCGGGGCCGGGCGACCAGACCCCACCGGACCCTCCGCCGGCTCCCGCTCCGGCGCTGCCCGCGGTCCCACCGGTACCTCCGCTGGCACCGACGCCTGCGCTGCCGGCGCTTCCGCCCTGGGCTCCGTTCCCGCCGCTCGCGCCCGTCCCGCCGCTGTCGTTCCCTGCGGAGCCACCCGTCCCGTCCCCCGTGTGGGAAACCGAAGAGCAACCGAGCGCGAACCCCACCACGACCAGACCCAGACCAACCCGCCTCATCGAGCTCAGGCTAGCAGGCTGGGCCCCCCGAGTCAGGGAGCCCGGCCAGCGAGCGCTACTCGAAGTCGTGGGGCACACCGTCCAGCGGACCGTACCCGACGAGATTCGCGATCTGGACCGCTGCGTCGATCAGACCGACGTACCGTCTCAGCTCCAGGAGCGCCCCCTGATCTCTGACGATCGGGAAACCGCTCGCGTCCAAGCTCAGGCGAGGCATGCCAAACGTGCTGGTCTGTGGCTCGTCGCTCGCGGGAGCTGGCTCCGTCTCGTACGCTCGCTCGAGCAGGGCGTTCGCGGTCGTGAGCATGCGCGAGCCGATCCCGCTGTCGATGTCTCGACCCACCACTCGATCCGGCCCGAACAGGCGAGCAACGTAGGTGAGGCCGCTCTCGGGATTGTAGAAGCGGATCTGCTGGGACTCCGGGATCTCGGCCTCCCCCAGTTGGCCCTTGACCCAGATCCTGAGCTTGTTGGTCAGGGTCAGATCGGTGCCCAAGCGCGCAAACGAGTAGGCCCACGTGAGCACGCCGAGCTGCTGCTTGTAGCCGAGGTTGGGCGCGACGACTCGAGCACCGCTCGGTCGAGTCGGGGCCTGCCCCGCGAGCTCGGTGCTCACTGGCTCCACGTCACCGCTCTCCCCCGCTGGTACATACGGGCCGACGCTCTCCCAGTCGCCGGCCAGCACGCCGCCGATCAAGCGATCGACCGCTTGCGGCATGTCGCTGCGGAAGTTCACGTTGGTGTTGCGGCCGTCCAGGTAGTTCTCACGCGCAATGGTGAACAGAACGGGTCGGCTGTCGGTCAGCGCCTTCGCGGCATCTGCCTTCTCGACGGTGAAGCCGGCACGGTTTGCCCACTGCAGGTACTCCCAGGAACCGCCTCCGTTCGGGTCGCTGTTGTAGTCCGGATCGATGTAGCGGCCGCCGCTGGCATCGATCACGAAGCCGACCGGGAAGCTAGACCCATCGTCGATGTCGAACACCGGGCCTTGAGACCCAGCAGGGGTGCCCACGCTCCGATACTGGCCTGGCTGGGGCATCAACAGCGCCTTGGCGATGGCGTCGAACATGGCTCGCTCGGCCATCATGTAGGGGCGCCACCAGTCGTCGGAACCCGCGATCTGCTGGAACACGGCGTCACCGAAGCTGGCGTAGCGGGCGTTGTTGACCGCGATGCTCCAGTGCGTCGCTCGCAGCCGCTCGAAGAAGCGGCTCGCGGCCCGCGAAGGCAGGCGCTGATAGTACCAGTTTCGATTTCCCGCTCGGAAATAGTCGAAGACGTAGTTCGATTCGAACTTGCGAATCGTCTCCAACGTCGCCTCGTACACATCCGCGCCGGCGTCCGAGGGGTTCGTGTGGACGTAGGAGTTGCTGGATACGCCCCAACGATAGGGCCAGCGCACGTTCCCCGCCGCCGCCCCCGACCGCTCACCAACGCGCACCTTGGTCGAGACGTAGTCGTCGCCCGACGCAGGTCCGTCCTCGAAATCCCGCCAAGCGGCGTGGTCCCTGGGCGCAGGCATGCAAATCTTGCCGTGCACCACTCGCCACTCGGCGTGCCTGCGTTCCTCTTCCGTCGCCTCACGGCAACGCGAGGCGTCGAAGAGCTTCATGCGACGCGCCTGCTCGGTGTAGTGCATGCTTTGCACGAACCGGCCCAGAGGGCTCTGGAAGAACACCAGGTTGTCCTCGGGCAGCTGACTCCACAGGCGCGGCGCGAAGGCTGCCTGGTCCGCCTGAGGTACTCCGTCGGGCGCATCTGCGTCGAACGTCTCGAGCACTCTGCCGTACAGCGCACCCACCATGTGTCGGTCGTACTGTCCCAAGCCAACGCTCTCGAAGAAGCGCTCGTTCTGGTACTCCATGGTCGAGGTGTTGGCGAAGTAGTTGATACCCGGCCGGGACTCAGCTGCCTGTCCAAGCTCGTCGTCGGTCTCGGGATCGAGGTAACGCGGGCCCATGCAGTCGTCTGCGCTCGCGCTGTAGACGTCGCCTGAGCGCGGATCACCCTCGCAGCTCCCGCTCGCCGCGCCCTCTTGCGTGCGGAGCTGCCAGTACTGGGGGTTGTAGTTCACGGAGTCGAAGCTGGAGGCAAACTGATGGAGCATGCCCAGGGAGTGGCCGATCTCGTGCAGCGCGATGCCCTTGTAGGTATCCACCCAGAGGTCGTTGTAGACGAGCTCCGCCCGACGCTTGGAGAGCGCATCCGGCGACGCGTCGGGTCCTAGATCTTCGTAGCCATCAATCAGCGCCTCGTCCGAGTACTTCTGCTTGAAGTAGCGAGCGACGCCCTGCGTGTCGAGGTTTCCAACGCCGCTGCCGATGGCGTCCTCGAAGCAGACGCCGCGCGCCTGCATCCCGAGGTCGACGCGCTGCAACAGCTGCTCGACGCTGCCGTAGTCGCTGCCCCGGAGCGGCGATGCCAGCTCCAGCGCAGCATCGCTGACGTCCGCGCTCTGCAGGATCCCCACGGAATCCATCATCCAACCAGGATCGAGCAGCTGCGCTTCGATCTGCGTCCCGCGAAGGTTGCTGAGGATCGCGTCCATCTCGAGCGCGGACGTGGACCCTGGCGCCAAACCGGCCTTGGATTGCTTCAGCATCTCGTGGCGCTGGCGCACCGCCTTGGCCAGATCCGTGGTGTCCAGCTTGGGCGCAACCTCTCGAGCGGCGTGCGCCGCGTCGATACTCGCCACGCGCTCCGCGATCTCCTCCCTGGTGAACGATTCGGGGAGCCGCCCCTCACGCAACCGCTTCTGATACAGCTCCGCGGGCACGCCGTCGGTGATGTCGCTGACGTCGAGATCCCCGTTGGCCACCATGATGATGTCGCGCACCCGGGCGGCAGCAAAGGTCGCAGAGCGCCCCATGGTCGTCGCCGAGGCGCCGATGATCTGCCCCGTCAACGGGTCCGCGTTCCAGTTGGCAATCCCGCCCCAGGGCGCCTTGGACTCATAGGGCCAGTAGAAGAGGAAGTTCTTCCGGATGTCGCCTACTCGAGCGGTCTTGCCTGGGGCTCCGCAGACCTCGGGGTCGTAGTCCCGCACCGGGTTGTGGCACAGCACCAGCGCGTCTGGCATCGGCTTCACCCTCGGCAGGCCCCATCCGCCGAAGCTGACCATGTCGATCTGTCCGGTCTCGAAGTACTGCGCCGCGCAGCTCTGGCGGTCTCCGGCACCGGTGTTCCGACACTCCACCTCGCGCGCGTTGGCGATGGCCTGCTCGAACATCTGGTTCCAGGAGTAGATCAGGTCCTCGGTGGCGCCGCGCTTCGCCACGCTCCCATCAGCCGCGAGTTCGTCCAACAGACCGGCAGGCGTCTCCGGGTTCACCCAGTAGGCGATGGGCGCGATCTCGCGATCGCGATAGGGGATGGTGCAGCGGTCCCGGGCGCTACATTGAGACCCTGCGGAACCTGTGTAACCCGTCGCCGCGTTCTCGCACTGGTCGTCCGTGCCGTTGCGGTCAGCGTCGCGGCGCGCACCGTAGTCGCAAGGCACGCTGCAGCTGCCCGATGGCAGACAGCTGCCTCCGCCCTGACAGTCGGCGTCACGCTCACACACACCGCGCGTCTGGTGACTCCGCTTCCAGAGGTTGTGGACATTCATGTAGCGATGCATGCCGGCGTCGGTGTAGCCGTACTGAGGATCCCACTCGATGCGCGGCGGGGTCACCGTTCCCACGCTGAAGCTGTCTCCGAGCCCCCCGGGATTGCTGACGACGTCCAGCGAAGCTTGGTTGTTCTCGAACGGCTCGAAATCGCGGTCCGGATCCAGGCGGTCGACGCGCCAGTAGGAGGAGCGGATGACCGCCTCCTGAGGGTCGCAGTTGTTGACCGCGTTCCCCGTGGTGATGCCGATCACCAGGCAACTCGGCACCTTCCCGGATAGATCCGAGAACGGCGAGTCCGTGGTTGCGGGAGCGACCCAGAACTTGCTGGTGACGTCGAAGTAGCCGTCGTCCGGCTCGAAGTGCGGCGCGTCGGGGTGCCCTGGATCGCTCACGTAGTAGGCAATGCTGGTCAGCTCCAGGTCCCCGAACACCTTCCCCACGAACATGTCGTTCCACTGCGGGGTCTCCACCTCGTTCATCGACCAATCGACTCGAAAGTACTTCCGCTCGTTCCAGGGTCGATCGCTGGTGTTCTCTTCGAGCACGTTGAGTTCTTCTCCCGTCGACGGGTTGTATGCGCGGGAGATGTCGAAGTGCTCCTCGATCGGGTAGATCGCGACGATGGTGCCATTGCCGTCCGGCCCCTTGTCATCACCGCCATCGCTGATCCCGTACGACTTGCGAGCAATCAGCTGGGTCTCGCTGATCTCCCAGCGGATACGATCGACGCCGCTCCAGGAACCGATCCCGATCAGCTCTTGAGACTCCGAGGCGTCGACCACGAAGTTTCGCCAGTAGAACTCGGGATCGTCAGCGGGCCTGGCCAGGTCTTCGCCAATGAAGAAGCTCTTGTCGAGGGCGTTCGGCTGCACCCGAACGATGGGCGCGCGTTCCTCGGCGCAGCCGGTGTCGAGCAGAGCAAACGCCAGCACCGCCGGCCAGCACGTTGTCAGTTGGTTGCGTAACAGTCCGAGTTTCACCGGTTCCTCCTGTCGCTCGAGCGGAGCGCGCCGGGCGCGACTGGCGCGCTGCGCGACTACGGGAGCCATGGTATCGAGCAGCCTGATTGCCTTGCGTCTCGCGCCAACGCTCGGAGGTGCACCGCCTCCAAACGCTTCCTCGACGCCCGGACGCTAGGCATTTCGTTTCTGTGTGTAAATCCGTATATTTTCTGCCGGGAAACTCAAATGTGAGCGTCAAGCGACGAACGCGTGCGCTCTGCTAACACCTGGCGCGTTAGCAATCGCACGCTCAGCCGTGCCCTCCTGGCGGCGTCACGGAATGCACGCGGGGGTGAGAGAACGACATCGGGCGTCAGCTTTCGCACGCCCGGGCCGACGACGACAAAAGCCCCGGAATTTCGCCGTGCACGTCAGGCCTGAACCCTCGAGGAACCACCAATCATCCAGACGACCACCCAGCCCTCCCGGGACAAGGCGCGGTGGGAACTTGGCACGCTTGCTGCGTCAGCGTTCGCATGCGAGTGCCTTTGCCGCGCGGCTACTTGTGCGACCCGGACGGTATCGATACCATCGAGTTCGAAGCGCGACGACACGCGTCGACGGAGGCAACGAAGACCAGGTCGTCTCACGAGGACCCAGCCGCCACCAACGACCGGTGCTTCCTCGACCGGGCCGCCAGCCCGCGCGAGACCGGCACTGGGCTCCTGGGCCATGCTTCATTTTCCCTTCGGCAATTGATTCAAGGAACTCCGTTGCATCTCTCCCCGGACGCCACGCTGGACGCCGGTCCCCCCCTTTTGATGACGGCCGAGCGTTCCAGCTCGAGCGACAGTGACGTCGTGGAGGACTGGCTGAGCCCCTTCGGATCCCTCGACGAGTCGCTCACACGCGGCGCCGGGAGATCGAGAGTGCTGCGGCTGTGGTCCGACAGCCCCGGTGCGCTCGACGCGCTCGACGCGCACCTGCGACGACGCTGTGAGCGGTTGCGTCTCCCTACGTTACTGGGCTCTCGCTTCTCGAGCGCCGGCGCGACCCACGACCTGTGTGAGCGCCTGGGCCTGCACGCTGGCGATGGCCAGCGCTGCCCCAGCAGCAGTCAGCTCTTGGAGCGACTGCTGCCTCGACTGGTCGGTTTCCAGGGCGCCTGCGTGGTCTACGTCGACGACGCGGACGGAGACGGCATGCTCCTCGAGGCCATCGCGCAGGCGCCCCTCGCGGGACTCTTCGTGGCACTCGCGAGGCGCGCACTCGACGGCTTCCAGGCGTTGCCGGATGAGCTGTCGGGGGACGACCTTCGGCGCTGGTGGGAGGCCCTCGCCAGCCACGCGAGCCAGCGTCATCGGGGGCTGCGCTGGGAGGCACTG
>JAGQIY010001100.1 GCA_020430865.1 Myxococcales bacterium | reverse complement strand
GCGCGCGCGCATCGGGCGACGCCAACGCCACGCCCACGGCAATGATTCCAGTTCCGAGTACGACGCGGCGAATCATTGGCCTGTCCCTCCGTCGAATGCGGGCAAACGCACGACCGGAACCGGGATCAGCTCGCTGACCACGTCCCAGTAGCTCTGGCTCGGCACGAGGCTGCTGCCCCGATCCACCCACGCCGCGGCGATCGCGCCTCCCGGGCCCAACGGCGTGGCGGCCAGCGCGGGATTCCGCTGATCCTTGAGCTGATGATCCGAGCTCCGCGGCAGCGGGATCTCCGGCGAGGAGAGATCGAGCGTCACCGTCGCGCCGGAGCTGCCCCAGGTGATCTCCTTGAGCCACAGCTCCTCCCCCGTGGCGCTCGTGCTCGAGAGGCGCTCCGAGCGCCAGCTCACGAACAGGCGATCTCCCGCACGCACCAGCGCGGGGTGCGTCTGCGTCAGCGTGGCGTCGCTGTCGTAGGGCGCCACCATCGGCGTGATGTCGAAGGGCGTCGCCCACCCGGGAGCACCTATATCCAACACCGCGCCACTCAGGCGCGTCGTCGTCAGGCTGTCGTGCGTGAACACCACCAAGAGATGCGTGGCGTCGATCTCCGCGATGCCCGGCGCGTCTTCCACGCCGCCGCTGATGCCCACGGGCACCGTCCAGCTGGTGCTCCCCGCCTTGGCACCCAGGCTCTCGTTGCCACCGCCGCCCACGCGCCACACCGCAGCCCAGCTCCCGGCGAAGGGCGCCAGCGCCACGCGGGACTCGTTCTCCTTGGTGGCGGCGAGCTTCACCTCACCGCCCTGCGGAACGCCCGTCGCGCTCAGCTTCCGCATCACGATGTCGTTGAAGTAGCCGTTGGTGAGCTGCGAGTTATCCACCCACGCCGCCCACAGCTCGCTCCCCGTCCAGATCAGGTCGGGATCCTTCTGACTCTGCGTCGTCGTAGTGTTCAGGCGCACGCTCGCGCTCGCCTGCCCGGTCGCGAGATCTACCGTGCGCAACACCACGCCCCGCGCACTGCCATCCACTCCCAAATCGGACCACGCCACCGCGAGCTTCCCATTCGGCAGCGCAGCCACCACCGGCGCCGCGTTCGCGTCGGTCGTCGCTTCATCCAGTAACACCACGGGGCCGGGCACTCCCTGGGCGTCGAACAGGCTCACCCCGACCTTGGCCGGCTCCGGCGTGGTCACGAACGCAACGCCGTACCCCTGCGCCCCCGCCCCCACGGGATGTCGCCCCGTCCCCAGGGAACGGTACACCTTGCTCGTCGGTCCGCCATCCCACGAAGGATCCGGCGGCACCGCGAGCACGTCGGTCACGCGGCAGTCGAGAGAGCACGAATCCGCGGGCAAGCTCCCAGTGCCGTCGTCACACTCCTCGGTGATGGGATCGCGAATGCCGTCGCCACAGAATTGAGACACCGGCGCGTCCACGGCTGCGTCCATGCCCGTCTCCGCGTCCGCCGACGCGTCCACGCTCGCGTCCGCATCCGCGTCCGCCCCCGCATCCACGGCTGCGTCACTGTCCGGGGCTGCGTCTGCGGCTGCATCCCCGCCCGTCCCAGTTCCGGCTGCGGCTGCGGCTCCACCACTGCCGGCACTGCCACCGGCTCCACTCATTCCGGCCACGCCCGCGGCGCCACCGCTCCCCGTCCGGGTCGCGTCGCTATTCTTCGATCCGCACCCCACCGCGATCACGCCCCACGCCGTAGCCAAAGCTACGGCGCGGAGCGCAGTCGACCCGCGTCCAATGCGCCTGCACACGACGCTCTACTCCGCAGTGCTTTGTGGCGTGATCTTCGACCAGTATCGGTATTCGAGGACGAACTGGACGTCCTCCAACCTGCTCCACACGAGGTCGGGGGAATCCCAGATGCGGAAACGGTAGCTACCGTCGAGCGGCCGCCCGCGGAACTCCGGCTTCCTCATTCCAAGCTGACCCAAGAGCGCCGCGTCTGCCGAGCCCAAGGGCAGGGTGATGTAGCGCTCGGCTGCCAAGCCCTTGCCGTGGTTGATGCTTCCGGACCCGAAGTTGAAGATCTGAGCGACGCCGTCCCAGGGCGTCACCTTCGTCTGGAACGCATCGTGATCCAGCGTGTACTCGAGATAGCCGGACCCATAGCACGAGCTGCTCCCAGTGTTCTCGCAATCCTTCAACCCTGTGCCGACGAAGTTCACGGCGACGGTTATGTGCCGGAAGTTGTAGTTGCCTGCCGCAAGCTTACCGCTGAGGCGCGAGTCGCCCTTCGCAAGACCGGTCGTGTCGATGACCAGTGGAGCCGCCAGCTCGTAGTAACACTGCTGGGTTTCCGTGCAGCCGTACGTAAAGGCCCCCTGGACATCCTCCTTCGTGAGACCTCCGCAACCAGCCGCAACGTGCTGGCGAGTGGACACGTTGTTGACATACGCAGTGGGTAGCGCCCCGGGCGCTGCCTGCTCCAACTGGACATTTGCGATCAGCACACTTCCTACCTGGGTCCCGTCGGCGGAAGCTCCGAACGCCACCCGATACTCTCCAGCCTGTACCGCCTTGAACTCGATCCGTCGGCGATCGCTCCACTCGTCAAAGGCTCCCGGGTTGTCCGGGCGGTACGGCGTGTCGCTGAAGTAGGCGACTTGCTGACCATCGGGCGCTGTTACGCTTGCTCGATAGGGCGGTGGGTCCTGCGTGGCGAATTCCCCCACGTCGTCGCGAGCTTGATCCCACCAAGACAACACGTAGGTCGCGCCTGCCTGCAGCTCTACGACCTGCGACACCGTGCGTGGATCGGGTCCACCCGATAGCGTCGGTGCTCCGCCCTCGGGCACGCCTCCCTCAGGCACAGGCACTCCCGCGTCTGGATCCGGTGGCGTTGCGGGCGTTATCGTCGTGTCGTCGTGAAGCCAGGCGTAGCCGCCGTTGGGAGCGACGTACGGAAGGTACGCCTGCTCCGCCAGGACCTGACTAGGCTCGACTCGCAAGCAGCTCTCGTTCCAGGGCGCGCAAGCGAACACCTCCCAGCCGCGCCGCTTGCTGCCAGTGGCCTCTTCGACGAAGTCAAACCCGGTAAGGTCACCGGAGTAGAGAAGGAGATTCGGCGAATCCTCCACGCAAGACGTCGTGTTGCCCAAGAGGTCATCTCTGAGCGACAGAACGGCAGTGTCGTCACCGTCGTGGGACGGATAGGCGATGTTGTAGTACTCGACGAAGTTCTCCAGCTTGTCGACGTAGTCCCCGATGAAGCTGTCGGCATACTCCTGCGTCACGGGGTCCACGCCAGCATCCGAGCTTGGCGTGCCACCATCCGGTATGTCGTAGTTGCGCAATTTGGAGTAGTCGACGCCAGTCAGGTCGCACACGTCGTCAACCCACAGGTACGGCTCTTCGAGTGGCCCCACCTTGGTCTTGATGGTCGAAAGGCGCGCTCCGATGCGCTGCTCGATGGCAAGTCTCGCAATGTAGGCAAGGTACTTGGCGTCCTTCAGCGCAGCTTCGTAGCGGATCTTGGTAGCATCGTAGAGGCGGCGCTGTACCGTGTTGACCGGCAACTTCACGGGCTTGCCGTCAGCGTCCAGAACGTAGTCCGCACCGGTAGCCTTGGCGGCCTCGTACTTGGCCTTCTCCTGCCCAAAGCGAATCTGTTCCACGATCTGGAGCACGGTCGCCGATGAAATCCTGATGTCCGCCAGCGCTCCCTTCAGGTCCGTGTACAGGGGGCCGCTCGTGAGCTGGAGTTGAACCAGCGCTTGGGCAACCTGGTTGTTCTTTTCCTGCTTCGCGAGATCTTCGATCTCATTGGTCTTCGCGAGCATTGCCGCGCTAAAAGTGAGGCTATTCTCCGAGTTGATCAGCGTGCTCGCAATTCCTCCGCCGAGATTTCCGGCACTGAACGCACCCAAGACGCCCGCAGCCGCGTCGATCATTCCGGCGTGTATCCCCATGCGCTGCATGGCGAGATTCGCCAGGGCCGACTGGTTGTTGAGCTTCGCTGCGCGAATCTCGAGGCGCACGCCATCTACGGAATCCCGGAGCTGCTCCAAATCGCCACTAACCCGGTCCCAACCGCCCTTCAGGGTTTCGAGGGCCTTCCGCAGTTCGAGCAGCTGTTGCCCATGCTCTCCCTTGAGCCCGTCCGTGCTGACCTTCTCCTGAGAGAACTGATCCACGATGCGCTTGGGTAGCTTCTCCAGGTACAGCTCGCTCAACTCGTGCTTGGACTGAATGGCGAGGCCATCGATCCAAAGAACGAAGCCGTCCAGATCTTCCACCTTCTTGAGGTCGGGCCGCTGGAGCGAGGTCGCTGACAGGCCACCCAGCGAGTACACGCACGCAAGGGTCGCTGCTTGAGCGACCTGTGCTGCCGCCGCACACGTTCCCTTCGGGGGATACGAGTTCACGAATGCCTGCACGCGGTTTCCGGCGCTGCAGGAGCGCGGCAAAAGCATTCGGCGCGAGTACTGCACTTCAGTATTGAGGCAAGGTCCACCAAGGCAGGCGCCAAAGAAAAGCGGCGTCGTGCCAAAGTGCTCGCTGCCGGGTTGTACGCAAGTGTCTGCTATGAAGTGGAGCCCGGCTAAACCCGGCCCAACTTCCCATCCCTGATTCAATCTCGGGTGCTGGCAAGTCGGTGCATCGTACGCGTACCCACCGTTTCCCGCTGTTGCGGTATCTGCGATCTTTGCGTAGTCGAAGTACCAAGGGACATCGGAATCCGGCGGCTCGAGTGGAAACGACGGGGGAACGAGCTTGGGGACCGTATAGTAGGTGTCGGGAATACCGCCTGTGTCCCAGAGCACCAGCAGATCCGAAAAGGTACTAACTGCGCTGCCAGCGGAGTCGACGGCTAGGCTGAGGAACGTATTGCCGGTTTGGTTCTTGCAGAGCTTCCCCCAAGCCTTGCCTTTCCTCAGGGACTCGACAGCTTTCGTCGCGTCCGTCTGTGGACCACTCGGCCCGCCCGCGGGATCGCCCATCAGGGCCACGACGGAATCCGATTCGCACTTCATCAGATCGAATCGCTGAGCTTGCTGTTGGATCCACGTTCCGACGTTTGCGGGCCCGAATCCTGCAATGTCAGGATTACTCCCTGAAACGTGCAGATAGGGTTCCGCCCCAGCGCCGTACAGGTCCACCAACCACGCCGGCGCTTCGTTGAAGGGGAGCTCGAAGGCAGTTCCCACCGGCTCCGCTGGCCCGAGAGCCTCCCGGTCCTTATCGGAGACACCCTGAAGCTGACCGTTCGTGAACTGGCCGGTGCCAAAGACCGTGAAGACCGGGGCTTGCTTTGCGCCCTGCCACGTCTGGTTGAAGTCCGCGGCGGGAACGCGGATGTCGAACATCCCTTCCGGTACGGTTCCCGACAGCGTGGCCAGTGTCCAGAGCGCGCCCTGAACCCGCCACATGATGCGATAGACCTCTCGGTCCGCGTTGTCGAAGTCCTGAGACTGACCAAGGGTCGTGGAATTCAGCACGCGCCGGAACAAGCTGTCGTAGAGCGCGGCTTCATTCGGTTCGTCGCAGGTTCCGCCGGAGAACCGACAGCCGGGCCAGAGTCCGCCTCCCGCTTGCGAGCTCATCCGGGGCTGGCCGCTAACGTACAACGCCCATTCGTCCCGGCCGCTGACTCTCTTGACCTCCATTCGCAGTCCGGAAACGAGTGACTTGATCGCGGTCGGCTGCAACCAGTCGTCCGTCCCGTGGTCCTTGAGGTAGCCACCCTGGAACCCCGTCTTGAGCGAAGGCACCAAGTCAGTAATGCCGGCGCACTTGTCGGCAACTTGCCCCGGCTGAGCAGGGTCATACGGAACGAGGTTCAGTCCAGCCGTCTTCAGCGTTCCGCTACATTCTGGGTTTGGATTCGACGGTGAGGAGTTGCATCCGATCTTGTCCTTCACCTGCTCCTCCCCAATCAGTGGAGTCGGATCGTTGGTCAAG
>JAGQIY010001099.1 GCA_020430865.1 Myxococcales bacterium | reverse complement strand
CGCTGCACCTCTGGTGGGCGCGTCGACCGTTGGCCGCGGCACGCGCAGTGATCTTCGCGCAGATGGTCGACGACCCCGCGGCATGCCCCGAGTTGTTTCCTACGCCGAAGGAACAAGAGGTCGAACGCGAGAGGCTCTTCGCGATCATTCGCGACCTCGTGGTATGGGAGAACTCCACCAACGAGAAAGTGCTCCAGGCTGCGCGCAACGAGGTCTGGGCGAGTTGGCGACGCGCCTGCGCTGACAACTCGACACATCCGCGGGCGAAGGAGTTGTTCGACGCAAATAGACTCCCGGCCTTTCACGACCCGTTCGCTGGCGGTGGCACCTTGCCACTCGAAGCGCAGCGACTCGGGCTCGCGGCTCACGCCAGCGATCTGAACCCGGTCGCGGTGCTCCTCAACAAGGCGATGATCGAGGTCGCACCAAAGTTCACCGGGAGGCCGCCGGTGAATCCGGACTGGAACAAGAAGAGCGCGCCAGAGAAGAGTCTGCATGCCTGGAAGGGTGCGGAAGGACTTGCTGAGGACGTTCGCTACTTCGGTCGTTGGATGCGTGACGAGGCGCAACGTCGCATCGGCCACCTCTATCCGAGGGTCGAGATCACGGCTGCGATGGCGAAGGCGCAACCCGCGCTCGCCCCGTCCGTAGGCCAGCGGGTCGCCGTCATCGCTTGGCTGTGGGCGCGGACGGTTCCAAGCCCCGATCCGACACTTAACGAGGCACATGTGCCGCTCGTGGCGAGTTACTGGCTGTGCCAGAAACCCGGCAAGGAGGCTTGGCTTGAGCCGATCGTAGACACGGAGGGGCGCGTTTGGCGTTTCGAGGTGCGCTTTGGCAAGCCCGCCGATGCTGCCGCCGTTAGGTCCGGCACGAAGACGGGGCGCGGGACGTTTCGATGTCTCTTGTCAGGTGCGCCCATTACTGCAGGCGACCTGCATACCCTCGGCAAAGCTGGAAAGATCCGCCACAGGCTCTTGGCAGTCATTGCAGATGGTCCGAGGGGACGACTCTACGTCGATGCAAGTCGCGCACAGGAAGGCCCTGGGCTGGCTGCCCACAGTGGCTGGCGACCATCGACACATCTAGGAACCAATACTCGGCACCTGACGCCGGTTGCCTACGGTTATACGACTCACGCGAGTCTCTTCACCGACCGCCAGCTCACCGCTCTCGACACGCTCGCCAACCTCGTTGCCGAGGTGCGTGATGTAGTGCGTCAACATGCACGATCCGCGGGACTGGGTGACGGACCCGAACTGGAGAACGGTGGCTCAGGGGCCGTTGCCTACGCAGATGCGGTTGCGGTCATGCTGGGCATGGCGGTCAGCCGTCGGCACGATCGATGGACGGCGTTCAGCATCTGGCACACGATCGGCGAGAAGCTGGAGAGCATCATCAGGCTTTCCGCGATCCCGATGACGTGGGAGTTCGCTGAGGGAAATCCGTTCTCGGAAAGCACCGGGAACTTTGTCGACGGCGTTGACCTAACTGCAAAGGCGATCGAGTCGCTTGGCATCGGCGCGCCAGGAGTGGCTGAGCAACTCGACGCTCGCGCCGTGGCGCGCGACGGCGCAGCGGTCATCAGCACCGATCCGCCATACTTCGACAACGTCCCCTACGCGGATCTGTCGGACCTCTTCTACGTCTGGCTGCGTCGAACACTGAAGCCGATCCTGCCTCGGCTGATGAACATGGTCCTGGTGCCGAAGGCGGACGAATTGGTTGCCGACCCAGCTCGCCACGGCAGCAAGGACAAGGCGGAGCAGTTCTTCCTGGACCGCATGCGCGAGGTCCTCGCAGCCTTGCGCGCGCACGCGCTTCCGACCGTGCCCCTGACGGTCTTCTACGCCTTCAAGCAGAGCGAGTCGCAGGACGCTGGCGTTGTCTCCACGGGCTGGGACACGTTCCTCTCTGCAACGATCGAGGCCGGGTTCTCGATCGTCGGCACATGGCCCGTGCGGACGGAGCAGACGGGAGGGCTCCGCAACGTCGGGCGCAACTCACTCGCCACCTCAGTTGTGCTGGTCTGCCGACCTCGGGAGGCGGATGCCCCCACGATCACTCGACGCGACTTCAGCACGGCCCTCCGGGCAGAGCTGCCGCAGGCACTCGCAGCACTGCAGGGCAGCAAGATTCAGCCTGTCGACCTCGCTCAGGCGGTCATTGGTCCAGGAATGGCCATCTTCAGCCGCTACGCCAGAGTGCTGGACGCCGAGGGCAGAGCGTTGCCTGTCCGCGAAGCGTTGG
>JAGQIY010001098.1 GCA_020430865.1 Myxococcales bacterium | reverse complement strand
TGAACATGTCGGACCTGACACCGAACGACCCGCGCCTGAAGTCGTCGCTCTTCGTGCTCGTCAGCGGTATCCGCACGGCAAAGTCGCTGATGGCCTGCGCGCGCGTCATTGCGTCGACGCAGACGGTGGACGTGACGGGGCTCGGGCCGGGTGAGATCCCCCGAATCCCGCTCGTGTCGCTGTCGAAGGACCTCGCGCAGGTCGACATGAACCACATCGTCGGCGTGATGGAGGCGAGCCCGCGGCTGAAGAAGCTGCTGCTGCCTGGTGGCGGGAAGGACGCGCTTCATGTCCGGCACCCGAGCGGGCGTCCCATCGAGATCAAGGTCACCGCGGGCTCGAAGGCGGGTGGTGCGCTGGTCGCGCGCTGGCTGGGCGGTGGCGTGTTCGACGAGGCGCCTCGCATGGCGTCCAGCGATGAGGGGCTCGAGGTGAACCTGGAGCACCAGGTGCAGGCGATCCGCGGGCGCATCCGACCTGGAGGCGTGATTCTGCTCATCGGGTCGGCGTTCGCGCCCCGCGGGATGGTCTACGAGCTCGTTCGCGCTCACCACGGGCGTCCGGAGCCTCACTGCGTCGTGCTCGTTGCTGACGCCCGCTGGATGAACCCGATGTGGTGGACGCCAGAGCGTGCTGAAGAGCTCCGTGTGGCGGACTACGCGACGTACCAGACGGAGGTCGAGGCGAAGTTCGTTGACCCCGAGGGGAACCTGTTCGGCGGCATCATCGACCCGTGCACGCGAGAGGAGCACCTGGGGGTGTTCCTGGAGCCCGTGCCTGGGCTTGTGTACGTGGCGACGATGGACCCGGCGACGCGGCGGAACGCTTGGACGTTCGCGGTGTGGGCGAAGTACCCGGACGGGCGGATCGTGCAGGTCGCGGCGAAGGAGTGGACGGGCAGCCCGACGCAGCCGCTGAGCCCGAGCTTCGTGATGGGGGAGATCAAGGGCATTTGCGAGATGTACGGCTGCGACTTCGTCATCACAGACCAGAAGGCTTTCGACGAGCTGCGGGACATCGCAATCGGGCTCGGGCTCGCGCTGCGCGAGAACTGCTGGACTGCGGAAAACAAGCGTGAGATGTACACGAACGCCGCGGCGCGCATGGCCGAGGGACTCGTAGAGCTTGCTCCGTTGCCCGAGATCAAGCAGGATTTGCTCCATGTTGTTCGAGTTGTCACTCCGACTACTGTCCGAATCGAACTACGGAAGGATGGCACGGGTCGGCACGCTGACTGGGCACCTACTGTGGTGCTTGGCGTCTGCGAGTTCCTGGTCTACGAAGCGCCACCCGAGCCAAAGCGCGAGGACGAAGGCTTCCTAGCGGAAGAAGCCGCGCTGATGGAGCGCGTGATGGACGACGAAGACGCGATGGCCCTCTACATGGATTTGGTGTGATGGAAAGTTTGACAGGGAAGCAACTCGAATTCATGCGCAAGCTGCGTGAGCTTGGCGTGGCCCGCTACGTAGGGAGCCCGGGCTACACGGACCACTTCGAGGTCACCTTCTTCCCGCCCGAGCCCAACCTGCAGCTGACGGAGCCCGCGCCGCCGCCGAGTGAGACGCGCGAGGAGCAGACGCAGCGGCTACTCGACGAGCTGGATGGCGACCTGTTCGCGGCCTCAGAGGGCGGAGACAACAATGCGTAACGACTTCGACGATCAGCCATCCAGGTCAGGCGGAAACGCCACCTGGTGGCTCGAGAAGAACCAGGAAGAGCGCTGCCGGCAGGCAGAGGCCGTCGCGAACGACATGATCACGCGGTGGCAGACGCGTACCTACACCATGGCGCGCCTGCTCCGGGCGTACCGCTCCCGCGTCAACGTCGGCTATGTTCCGATGAACGCGTTCCTGCAGACGCTCAGCTCGAACGGCGTGCTCAGTCTGAACGTTATCCGCGCGGTAATCAACACCATGGCGGCTCGCGTTGGCAAGAACAAGCCGAAGGTGATGTACCTCACCAAGGGTGGCGACTCGCGAGCGCGCAAGAAAGCCCGCTCTTACGAAGAGTTCACAGATGGCTCCTTCATGAAGTCGAAGACCAGGCAGCGGACTGCCAAGGCTCTGCTTCATACTCTAGTATTCGGCACCGGGTGTGTCAAGAGCTACGTCGACGACGGCGAGATATGCGACGACGTGGTGCTCCCCACGAACATTCTCATCGACCCGGTGGACGGAGCCGGCGGCGACCCGCGGCAGCTGCATGAAATCTATCACGTGGACAAGGGGCGTCTGCAGGAGATGTTCCCGAAGCGGGCCATCGAGATCGGTCAGCTTCAGCCGCTCGAGGATCGACAGGAGGAGCTCGAGAAGTACCACCTGAACTACGACTCGGGGATGAGCGAGTGGTCGCGCAAGCTGCGGGTGATGGCGAGCTACCACCTGCCGAGTTCCAAGCGGTCGAAGGACGG
>JAGQIY010001097.1 GCA_020430865.1 Myxococcales bacterium | reverse complement strand
CCCGACCGTGGGTAGCCCGCCCGCGACCGCCCCGCCCCCGCCCGCCCGACCGTGGGTAGAGGCAACGGGTAGCGGTCGCGCGACTTGAGCCAGCGGACCTCTCTCCTGCGCTGGTGGCCTGCGAGTCGCGTGGTCACCGTCGCCCGGTGCGGTTGGCGCCCGCAGGCGAAGAGCGGTCCCGAGCGGCGGCGCACCGCGAGTGTCTGACATGGGAGTTCGGGTTATGGGCGGGTTGGCGGCGTGGCGCCAAGGAGGGGTTTGGCGACGCTCCGCTCGGATCACCGGCTGAAACGAGAGGCGTAGTCCCCCAGCAAGCGGGTCGTGTTCTCACCGGCGACGTATGGCATGGCACGACTCCACGGGGCACGAGTCGAGAGACCGAGCGGCACGCCGAGGCTGACGCTCGGCGTCGCCGCGTAGCTCCGGCGGCTTCACCTCAGGACGCGAGCTCGCGAGGGGCTCCGCGCATCCTCCCCACCGCGAGACGGCGATGGGCGGGCGATCCGTAGGCCACTCCGTAGTCGAAGGTGGACGAGCGCGGAAGGCGTGCGTGGTGCTGGGGTTGCCTCTACCTTGGGGCGGGTCCTCTTCACGAAGCCCGTCCGCCTTGGGGCGGGTCCTCTTCACGAAGCCCGTCCGCCGAACCCCGGCGCCAGCCCCCCCACGCCAGGAGAGACCGAGGATCAGTGCGGCGCTATCTCGACGACCTCTTGACGGAAGAGGCGAACTGCTATCTCAACACGCCGAAGCTGATCAAGAAGATGCGGGAAGAGGGGGTCAACCTCAGATACGCGGACGAGTTCGACGCAGTGAATCAGAGCAGTCTGAGTGACGAGGAGAAGTTCAAGACGATCCGTGGCATGCTGAGCGGAACGGGCAAGTTTGGGAAAGAGCGACTGAGCTACACGGAGCTCTACACAATCCATGCGCGGGTGCGCTACGCGGAATCCAAGGCGGAGTAGCACGACGCCGTGGGTGGCGAGGGTGTGTGTGGTCGTTGGTGGGTTCGCCCTCGCAGTGGGCGCCAACCATGCACACCAACGCGAGCATGATCGCGTCTGTGGGAACAGGCTCCGCTACCTGCTCGCCAGGGCTGTGCGCGACGGTCAGGTCAGAAGCTCGGCCCTGATCGAGCTCTGCGGCAGCAACTGCGTGGAGGTAACTGACCGCTCAGAGACGCACGTCTCGGCGAGGTTCCTCCATCCAGTCGAGGTTGGCGAGCGCGACCTTCGCCTGGGGAGCCCGCACTTCGGCCTCCCGCACTATGTTTCTCGTTCGTCAGTTCCCTTCGCGTCTGAGCGAACCTCCTGGGTGGCGCTCTATGAGAAAGGTGACGTCCACCTCACACTGGTCCTGCGCGAGTATGAAGCTGGACGGCCCCTCGTGAGTGAGTTCTCGATGAGTTTTGGTCCGATGATCGAGATCTTCATGGATCACTCCAGGGGAGAGTGAGGCGACCTCGTGCTGTCCCACCCAGCATCACGATCGACGACCAAGGACTTCCGCGCGCAGGCCCGGCGCGAGCTGCTCGTCGCGCGCGAGCTGCTCGGGGTCGAGCGCGGGAAGGCGTATGGCATGGCACGACTCCACGACTCCACGGGGCACGAGTCGAGAGACCGAGCGGCACGCCGAGGCTGACGCTCGGCGTCGCCGCGTAGCTCCGGCGGCTTCACCTCAGGACGCGAGCTCGCGAGGGGCTCCGCGCGTCCTCCCCACCGCGAGACGGCGATGGGCGGGCGATCCGTAGGCCATTCCGTGGTCGAAGGTGGACGAGCGCGGAAGGCGTGCGTGGTGCTGGGGCTGGGGTTGACCCAGGGGACATGGCCATACCGTCCGAGAGTGCGATCCGTCGGGCCGTGGAGGCATGGGCTCGGCCCTGGCCAGACCGAACCGTCCAGGAGGTCGTTCGAGACCCGAGGGTCGTGCACACCGACGACCTGTTGGCATGCCACGACTCGTCCAGCTCGACGATCGTGGCGGTG
>JAGQIY010001096.1 GCA_020430865.1 Myxococcales bacterium | reverse complement strand
TAGACACCGGGTCAAGCCGCATGCGCGGCATGGTACTCGGCCTCGAACTCCGCTGGGCTGAGGTAGCCGAGCGTCGAGTGTCGCCGCCGACGGTTGTAGAACACTTCGATGTACTCGTGAATCCCCGCCCGCGCTGTTTCTCGATCGGGCCAGGTCGAGCGGTGGATCAGCTCTGTCTTGAGGGTGCCGAAGAAGCTCTCGACGACTGCGTTGTCGTAGCACTCTCCTCGGCGGCTCATGCTGCAGGCGATGCCGTGGGCCTCCAGCGCCTTCTGGTATCGGAAGCTCGCGTACTGGCTCCCGCGATCCGAGTGATGGAGCAAGGGGCCGGCGTCGCGACTCCGACTGCCGAGCGCCACGGTCAGCGCGTCAACAACGAGGTCCGTTCGCATATGATCCGCCATCGACCAACCGATGATGCGCCTCGAGAAGAGATCGAGCACGACCGCGAGATACAGCCAACCCTGCTGAGTCCAGACGTACGTGATGTCCGTGGCCCATACCTCGTCGGGCCGTTCGACGTCGAAGCCACGATCGAGGACATTCGGGGCCACGGGTTGGGCGTGGTCCGAGTCGGTCGTGGATCGAAAACGACGTCTGTGCCGGGCCTCGATGCCGTTCACACGCATCAGCCGCTCCACGCGCGACCTCCCGATCCGGCGACCGCGATACCGAAGCTCGACGTGCACCCGCGGGCTTCCGTAGGTCGCTCGGCTCTGCAAATGGATGTCGCGGATCTCAGCCACGAGATCTTCTTCCTCGAGGTCTCTTCTGCTTTGCTTCGGGCGCCGCTGCCAAGCGTAGAAGCCGGCTCGACTGACCCCCAGGACGCGACACATGACGGCCACCGGCAACGTGGCCTTCTCCGACTCGATCAGCTCGAACGCCGATCGCCGTCCTTGGCGAAGAAGGCCGCGGCTTTTTTTAGAAAGTCGCGCTCCATCCGGAGGGTCTTGTTCTCGCGGCGAAGCCGCTGGAGCTCTGCCTTCTCTTCCGTCGTGAGCGCCCCCGCCGGCCCCTTCCCGGCGTCGATCTCGGCCTGCCGAATCCAGCGGGCGAGGATCGATCGATTGATGTCGAGGTCACGCGCGACCTGCGAGACGTTGCCCTCCCGCTTCGCCAGCGCGATCGCCGCCCGCTTCTGCTCGTCCGTGAAGCTCCGCCGCTTCTGTCGTCCCATCAGCTCCTCCTGTGGCATCCGATGATGCTACCAGAGGTGTCCACCAGACCGGGGGAAGGTCATCCTTGATTACGCTCGGCTCCATGCCAGCTTGGCGAAGCGCCATCAACGATCGGTTGTTCAGCGTGTAGGTAACGCCGTCACGAGTGATCGTTTGGATCGGAAGCTGGCTCGGGTGATCTCGTTGCTCCGGACGACCTCGTTGAAGTTCGATGCCCCGTCGAGAATCAGCCTGCCCTTCCAGTCTCCGAGGAAGCTCACGGGCCCGTCGCCTTCCTTCGTCGGCGTGAAGTCGAAGACGGCCTTCCTCGCGCCGAGCGTCACCCACGCCCAGACCCGAGCATTCCGCGTCCCCTTCTCGTCCTCGAGGCGCACCGGCACCGGCGTGTCGTCGCCGTGGAGCACGTCCTCCTCGAGGACCTCCTTCTTCATCTGCGCCAGCATCGCCGCAGCAAAGACCTCGTCGACGCGCAGCAGCATCTCCCACATCGTCTGCTTCGGGAGATGGATACCATGGCGCTTGAAGATCCCGGCCAGGCGGTTCAGCGGCGTGTGATCCTGGTACTTCGACGTCGCGATGTACGCGTAGACCGAGGGCTCGTACTTCGCGCGCTCGATCAGGGAAGGCGGCACCTCGCCCGTGCGGACGCAGTGCCCGTCGGGGCACGCCCACTTCTTCGCACGGTGCTGGTTCACGACCATCCGCGCCGGGATGATGTGGCCGCGCTCGCTCACGTCCTCGCCGATGAAGCGCAGCGCCTTCCCGCAGCAGGGGCAGACCTTCTCGCTCTCGGGGACGTCGTACTCGAAGACCTCGCGGGGGAGATGGGCGGGGAAGGCACTCCGGCCGTGCCCCTTCGCCTTGCGCTGATGCTCGGGAACGGTGACGGTCGGGGTCTCGACGATCTCTTCCGCATCGCCGCCGAAAAGCGAGAGCTGGCCGGGCTCGATCCGCTCAGACTTCCGCCCGAAGAGCCCGTCCTTCAGCGTCTCGACCGTCTCGTGGAGCAGCTTGACCGTCTTCAGGAGGGACTCGATCTGCGCGTCGCGCTTCGCGATCTCAGCCCGCAGCTGCGCGTTCTCACTTGCGAAGTCGGAAGCCGCTTCCATGCCGCAAATCTACAACGCTCGAATCCGCGTTCAAGCGCGAGCACGCATCCTCGATACCTCTTCATGAGAAGGACGCCGGCGAGCACCCCGCAGGTCGATCCCCTCGAGCAGCAGAGCCAGCTCGCTCGCGCTCACCTCGAAGCTCTCCCGACTTCCGTCGGCGCGGTCGAAGATGTTGAAGCGGCCCTGCTCGAGCCGCTTGCAGAGGAGCAGGTAGCCGGACCGATCCCACCAGAGCACCTTCACCCGGTCGCGACGCTTGTTGTAGAAGACGAAGAGGTGCCCCGACTGCGGGTCCTCGTCGATCGCGTCGATGACCAGCGCCGCGAGGCCGTCGAACTGCTTGCGCATGTCGGCTGGCTTCTTCGCGACGAAGATGCGGACTGCCGGAGGGAGACTCAGCATCCCCGGAGCGCCTCGACGAGGCGGCGCACCTCGTCGCCGTCGAATCCGGCCTGGACCTCGACCACAACACCGTCGCCGACCACCACGCGCATGGGATGCCGCGGGACCTCGTCCCTGACGACAAGCTCGACGAAGTCCGACACTTCGCGAGCCAGGTAGCGACGCAGTCGACTACGCCACCACGTGAAGGTCTGCGGCTTCACGCCGGCCCGCCGCGCGAAGTCCCGGACGTCGCCGCCGGCTTCCTCGTACTCCCGGGCGAGCGCGAGCATCTGGTGACCGCGCTCGGTCAGCTCTCGGTCTCTCATCATCTGGCCTCCTCAGGTAGGTGGAGGTCAGGGATACCGACTCACCGAGGGGCCAACGAGATGGGTTCACCGGACGCGTACGAGCAACACGCGATTTCCTGGAGACCTCTGGGGTCTGGACGACGCTGGGAACCTCGTTGTTGTTGAAGCCAAGCTCATCGATGCGCGACGCTCCACCTGCGACCCGTTCGCCGACCACGTGCGGGACGGGCGGCTCTACCTCGGCGACTTCACAAGCGTTCCCGAGATGAGAGCCGAGTGGGAGAAGCGCATTGCTCAGGAGGCGTGCTCGCAGCAGGCCGACGCATCCCTTCTCAAGAAACCCCTGCCCGGCGTGCTCCCCTACTCCAGTCGGCGTAGTGTGCTCAAGAGGTGGCCCACGTTGGACGACCAGCTCGGGCGCTTGGTCGTGAGCAAGGGCTATCGTGACGCGGTGGAAGCCAGCCTGGCGAAGCGCGAGACGTCGAGGACGGCGAGCGAGCACATCATCGGGTTCGCGACCCATTGCCGAGAACGAGCCCCGTCGCTCAGCGAACGTGGCGCTGAGTCGTTCCGCCAGTTGCGCAGCAGCGCTGGGCAAGACCACGTTCATCTGCGCGCCGCGCGAGCGCGCCGTGAGGAGAGCGACCGCGTCACGCTCGAACGCGTCGAGTTCGCGGTCCGATGAGAGGCACGCTCGGCGCAGCCTGGATGATCCTCGACGTCCTACGTCAGATGGATCAGGAGGCGGTTCCACGCCACGACGGTACTCCGACGGGCCTCAGCTGG
The DNA here is from genome assembly GCA_020430865.1 of Myxococcales bacterium. The sequence goes on along the minus strand of JAGQIY010001096.1, from coordinate 453 downwards.
TACGGAGGTTGGGCGAAACCCGTCTTGAAGCGCCCCCAGACGGAACCTTGCTGGTCCAAGCGCATCGCGGAGATGCTCGTCGAGCGGGGCATGGACGCACGTAGTGAGGTCCCGTACCCCGATCCGTTGGTCGGCAAACGCTGCGACGTAGTAGTCGACATACCTGGAGAGGGGCGCCTCTGGCTCGAAATCAAAGGGGCGTGGAAATCCTGGTGGGTACGCCGCGGCAGCGACTACATCTACAGGTCCTACCTACTGCACCCCCTCGTCGAAGGTCTCGATCCCAAGACCCACACCGTCCCATTGGACCTCCAGAAGCTCGATCATCTCGGCCGCCCCGACGCGAACTCGGTTGGCGCTCTCCTCGTCGGGTTCGACTCGGTCGAACATCCGATGGACGAGGACGTCGGCTCCCTGGCGCACCTCGCAGGGCTCAACCGTTGGCCGTGGTCG
>JAGQIY010001095.1 GCA_020430865.1 Myxococcales bacterium | reverse complement strand
TGGCCTCGTTCTGCTTCTTCTTCTCTTCGTACTTGAAGCGACCGTGGTCCATGATCTTGCAGACCGGGGGAACCGCTTTCGGGTTCACCTCGACCAGATCGAGATCAGCCTCCCTCGCGATGCGGCGCGCCTCGTGGGTCTCGAGCACCCCGAGCATCGCTCCGTCCGGGCCGATGACGCGGACCTCCGGAACGCGGATGCGCTCGTTGACTCTGGGACCAAAAGGACTCTGGCGGTCACGGGGATCAAATCGACGGCTAGCGATGGTGGCTTCTCCTGAAAGGATTCTGGCGCCTCTTCTACTCACTTTCGGGAAGCGGGCAAGTGAAGCGGCGCGCGTAGCCTACCCCGGCCCCTATGAAAGCGAAAGCAGACTGTGCGAGGGGCAGCTTCTGCCCGGCACGGCCTCAGCTCAGGAGGCCTCGCAGGGCTGCCAGTGACGCCCCCGCGTTCTGAAAGCGCTCCCTGGGATCCACCGCGAGCGCCATGTTGACCCAGGCGTCCACGCTGGCCGGCAGGTCGGGGCGCAGCGCGTGCAGGCTGGGCCGGGGGGCGCTGGTGCAGAGCTTGTAGGTGTCGATAGGGTGCTTGCCGACGAAGGGAGGGGCTCCCGCGAACACGCGGAAGATCATCGCCCCGAAGCCATACACGTCCATGCTGGGTGTCACCGGCTTGTTGCCCCACGCCTCCGGGGATAGGTAGCTCGGGCTGCCGGCGACGAAGCCGTCCGCCGTGAGGCTGCGCAGGTGACCGAACTTCGCGAAGCCGAAGTCCATCAGGCGCACACGACGCCCGGGGTCGCGCGACAGGAACACGTTCGCCGGCTTGAGGTCGCGGTGCACGATGCCGAGCGCGTGAGCGCGGCTGAGCGTCTCCGCGATAGGGTCGAAGAGCGCGAGCGCCTCGTCCGTGTGCATGCGCGCGCCTCCCTGCTCACCGCGCGTGAGGTAGTCGTCGAGCTCTTCCCCTTCGAGCAGCTCCGTGACCAGCGCGAGGTTGCCGTCGTCGGTGAAGCCTTGGTCCAGCACCTCGAGCGCGGCCGTACCGGCCAGCACCATCAGCGCACGGGCTTCGCGCACCAGCCGCTCGCGCTGGTTCGGGTCCTCGGCCACCTCGCTGTGGAGGATCTTGACGGCGACGTGCTCCCCGTCTCGCTCGTCCACCGCGCGGTACACCGCCCCCTGCCCGCCCGAGCCGACCACGTCCGTGAGGCGGTACCGCCCCTTGACCCGCTGGTTGAGTCGCCGCCGTAGTACGTGGATCGAAGGGCCTGCCATGGTACGAAGGAGGCCGCCGCGTCAGGCGCGACGGCTCTTCGGGAGGGACTCTACACGCAAGCGCGACACGACGTCATCGAGGGAGATGAAGCCGAGGTCCTTGTCCTCGTCGCGCGAGCGGATGGCCAGCCCGCGCCCCTCGGCCTCGGCCTGGCCGATGACGCCGATGTACGGGATGCGCTTCAAGCGCCCGTTGCGGATCTTCGCCCCGAGGCGGTCACGGGAGAGGTCCATGGTCACGCGGAAGCCGTGCTTGCGCAGCTCCGCGGCGGCCTGCTCCGCGTAGTCGTTGAAGTCCGGAGCGACGGTGACGAGGTGCACCTGCTCGGGCGCGAGCCAAGTCGGGAACGACCCACCCACGTGCTCGATGAGCACGCCGAAGAAGCGCTCCACGGAGCCGAGCACCGCGCGGTGCAGCATGACCGGGCGGTGCGTGGTGTTGTCCTCGCCCACGTACGTCAGGTCGAAGCGCTCCGGCAGGTTGAAGTCCGCCTGGATGGTGCCCAACTGCCAGGGGCGGCCGAGGGCGTCCTTGAGGTGGAACTCGATCTTGGGGCCGTAGAAGGCGCCCTCCCCCTCGGCGATGGTGTACGGGAGCCCCTTGGCCTTGACCGCTTGCTCGAGCGCCTGCTCGGACTGGTCCCAGACCTCGTCGCTGCCCAGCCGCTGGTCCGGGCGCGTGGCGATGACGATGCGCACCTCGTCGAAGCCGAAGTCTTCGTAGACGCGATACACCAGGTCGAGGAACTGCGTGATCTCGGCCTGCACCTGGTCCAGCGTGCAGAAGATGTGCGCGTCGTCCTGCGCGAAGGTGCGCACGCGCGTGAGGCCCTGGACCACACCGCTGCGCTCGAAGCGGTGCAGACGACCGAAGTCGGCCACGCGCCACGGCAGGTCGCGATAGCTCCGGTGACCCATGCCGAACACGAGGCAGTGGCTCGGGCAGTTCATGGGCTTGATGCCGAAACGGATGGCCTCGCTGAGCGCGTGCCCGCACTCGTGGGCGTCCTTGGGCGGCTTGTCCACGAGCGCCTGGCTGGCCTTCTCGAGGTTCTCGATGGTGGCCGCCATGAACATGTTCTCTTCGTACGAGGGCAAGTGCCCCGACGTGACGAACAGCTCCTTGTCGAAGATCTGCGGCGTGATGACCTCCTCGTAGCCCGTGTCCGCGTAGAGCTCGCGCACGTAGTCCACCAGGCGGTTGTAGATCTGCGCGCCGCGCGGCAGGAAGAACGGCGACGCCGGGGCCAGCGGGTGGAAGGCGATCAGGTCCAGCTCCTTGCCGAGCTTGCGGTGATCACGGGCCTTGGCCTCTTCGATCTGCTTGAGGTGCGCCTTGAGCGCCTTCGGGGACGCGAAGGCCGTCCCGTAGATGCGCTGCAGCATCGGGTTGCGCTCGTCGCCGCGCCAGTATGCCCCGGCGACCGTGGTCAGCTGGAAGGCCTTCAGGAAGCCCGTGCTGGGCACGTGCGGGCCCTCGCAGAGATCCACCCAGTCCCCGTGGCGGTAGACCGAGATCTGCCCCTCGAGGCGCTCCAGGTGCTCGAGCTTGAAGGGCTCGTCCAGCGCCCGCAGGATCTCGCGGGCCTCGTCCTTGGTGACGTTCTCGCGGCGGAAGGGCGTGTCCGCGTCGATGATCTCCTGCATCTTCGCCTCGATGGCGCGCAGGTCTTCCTCGCTGAACGAGCCGTCGGGACGGCTGTAGTCGTAGTAGAAGCCGTTCTCGATGGCGGGGCCGAAGGCCACCTTGGTGCCTGGAAACAGGCGCTGCACGGCGTCCGCCATGACGTGCGCGCTGCTGTGGCGGATGATGCTCAGGGCCGTGTCCTGGTGGGACTCGATGGGAGTGAGCTTGGTGTAGGTCTCGGGGAGCTGGGTGTGCAGGTCGACGATCTTGCCGTCCACCATCGCTGCCACCGTCTGCTTGGTCAGCTTCTCGCTCGCTTCGAGCACCGCTCGTGCTGTCTCAGCCATCTCTGCGCCTTGTCTCTGGGCGACCTCTGGTGATCGCGCTCGGTGCTTGTACGGCGCGGCGCAGCCTCTGACAAGGCCGGATCTCAGCTACGGGCTTCTACGGAAGCAACCGGCTCACGCCAGGCCGCACTGCCACGAGTCGTCGTCCATCTCGAACACCTCGGCCGTCGCCTGCTCGGCGGTGACGACGGAGAGCAGCTCCTGGACATCGAACTCGGTGCTGTCGGTGAGGGCGGGCGGCGCCAACGAGATGCGCGCGAGGTTGTCGAGCAGGTCGAGCTCGGCTTCGGCTTGCTCGCTGGGAGTGGTCGGGGCGCTGGTGAACATGGGGCCTCTCTTCGGTCCGGGGCTGGCGGGCAGCGGCACGCTGCGCGCTTCTACAGCCAGTTTACAGACGAGTTACCCCCAGTAAACCAACGCTACCGAGAAAGATTCACCTTGCCGGCCAAAGAAACTTCCCCGGTGACCGTGGTCCACCCCCGAAGGGGGGCGGACTACCCGGTAGAACGCTGGCGAGGCCTCCGTTCGAACCCGGCCGAAGGCCCCGGTGTCCGAGTACCTCATGCAAGACGACGCCCGCCTACCCACCACGTAGTCCACCCCCGCAGGGGGGGACTTGATGT
>JAGQIY010001094.1 GCA_020430865.1 Myxococcales bacterium | reverse complement strand
CCTCGACTCCACTCGATCCTACGAGCGCAAGATCCGCGAGACGATCCTCGCGCGCCGGCTCGAGCAGTACCTGAGCAAGGACGAGATCTTCTCGTTGTATCTCAACCACATCTACCTCGGCCACGGGCGCTATGGTGTGGAGGAAGCCGCGCGCTTCTACTTTGGCAAGCCGACCAAGGAGCTGAACCTCACGGAAGCGGTTGCACTGGCTGGCCTGGTCGCGTCACCGGAGCACTACTCCCCCCGCCGCGACCCCGAGAAGAACGCAGAGCGGCGCCGCTACGTGCTGGGGCAGATGCTGCAGAAGCAGTTCATCAAGCAGGACCTCTACGAGTCGGCGCTGGCGGCTCCGCTCCACACCGCGCCGAGCTCCGACTCCGAGAGCGAGCTCGCGCCGGAGGTGGTGGCGCAGGTCAAGTCCGTGCTCGCGAAGGTCGCGGGAGCTCGCGCGCGGCGGGGCGGTTACGTCGTCAAGACCAGCATCGATCCACGTCTGCAAGCCGAGGCGCGGAAGTCGGTCAGGGAGAACCTCGACAACTACATGAAGCGCCAGAAGCTGGCGCCGCCGTACACGCTCAGCAAGCGCAACCTGTGGGGGAAGCCGTTCGAGGGCCACCCCAAGCCGAACCGCATCTACACGGGTGTCGTGAAGGCGCTGAACGAGAAGGCGCACACCATCGACGTGCAGGTGGGAGACGTCCTCGGAGAGGTACAACTCGATCGAGAGACGCGCTTCAATCGCCAGCGCTTGCCGCCGAGCGGCTTCACCAAGCTGGGTGCGTTGATGCGCGTCGTGGTGCAGGCGGAACCCGAGGCAGGAGGCAAGGCGCCCCTGCGTTTGGAGCTCGGACCCCAGTCGGCGCTGGTGGCCATCGACCCGAAGACGCGCCAGGTGGTGGCGCTGGTGGGCGGCTACGATGCCATCGCCGGCGGACTCGACCGAGCGACGCGAGCACTGAGGCAACCAGCGTCCTCCTTCAAGCCCTTCGTGTACAGCTACGCGCTGCACTCCCGGCGCATGACGCCTGCGACGCTGCTCGAGCTGCCTGGAGACAAGCAACACCCGGAGGGACGCAGTGAGTTGTTGCGGACGGCGCTGGCCAAGAGTGACAACGAAGGGGCGCGAGAGGTGTTCCGTCGGGCGGGGCCGGCGAACGTCGTGGAGTGGGCCAAGGCCGTCGGCATCCAGTCCGAGGTGAAGCCGGACATGTCGGCGGCCCTCGGCGCGTACGAGGTGACGCCGATCGAGCTCTGCAACGCCTACACGACCTTCGCCAGCGGGGGTGAGTACGAGGCCTGGAAGCTGATCACCGAGATCACGGATCCGAGCGGAAAGAAACTGCCTCTGCCCGAGGAACCTCCGAAGCGGCGCGTGATGGAGCCGGCGGAGGCGTACCTGATCACGAGTCTGATGACGAGCGTGGTCAAGGAGGGCACGGGTCGGCGCGCCCTCGCCCTGGGGCGTGCGGTGGCGGGGAAGACGGGGACCTCCAACCAGGCTCGCGACACCTGGTTCGCAGGGTTCTCGACCGAGCTCGTCGCCGTCGTCTGGACGGGGTACGACGACAACTCACCCATGGGCTGGGGAGAGCAGGGTGCTGTCAGCGCGCTGCCGGCCTGGGTGAGCTTCATGAAGGCGGCCCACGCGGGCCACCCGAAGACCGAGTTCATCCGACCGCCGGGCATCGTGGTGGCTCAGATCGATCCCGCGACGGGCAAGCTGGCGTACGTCGGACAGACCGACGCGGTGGACGAAGAGTTCCTGGACGGAACGGTGCCGACGGAGACCGCCGATGCTGGCGCGCCGGACGGCGGTGTGTCCGATGGCGGCGTCGATGCTGGAGCGCAAGCAGTGCTGGACGCTGGGACCTCACCCCCAGAAAAACCGGAGGAACCTCCGAATGAGGCCACGCCGCCGAGCGGCCGTGACGCAGGAGTGCTGCCCGAACCGGACGCGGGAATATTCTCGGAGTCGCCGCTGGGGGACGCCCCGCCACCTTTCTGAGGACGATCGCTCGGGATCCTTGAGTTGGGGCATTGGACTCCCACCCGCGAGCGGGTAAACCAGGCCTCGATGTCAGGCAAGAACAGCGTTCGCTCGGGGGTCGTGTGGTTGGCACTGGGGCTCTCGGGTCTGTCCCTCGGGTGTGAAGACGAGAAGCCAAAGACCACGACCAAGGAGGTCGACGCCGGTCCGCCAAAGACGGCGGTGGATCCGAACCTGGCGAAGGCCGTAGCCGCCGCTTCGGCGAACGTTGGAGCCGGAGGTGCCCTGGAACTCGAGGGCCCGCCGCCCAGCGGAGTGTTTCCTCCCGGAGTCGCGGACAAGCGCCTGGCGAAGGGCTCGCTGCCAAAGGCGGAGCTCGGCAACGACGGCAGCGGCACCAAGGTGAACCTGGTCGAGCTGTTGTTCAAGCCGGGCGCCAAGCAGACACAGAAGGTCCAGCTGCAGTTTCAGCCCAGCCCCCGGACACCGCCGATCAGCGTCGATTTCGAGCTGGCGTTCGAGGTGATCAAGCCGAAGGTCGATGATGGGGAGGCGGCGAAGGAGCAGCTCGACCTGGTGGTGAAGTTCGCCAAGGTCAGCCTGGAGCCGACCGTGACCGGTGAGCTAGCGAAGAGCCTGGGTAAGCTCAAGGGCACCAAGATCACCTACCCGCTGGCGAAGAATGGTGGCGCGATGGCCCTGAACCTGGAGCTGGCGAAGGACGCCCCCCCGGACGTCGAAGACCTGGCGCGCGGCGTCGCGGAGAACCTGATGGCTGGGCTGGTTGCCTACCCCGACAAGCCGGTTGGGCAGGGCGCCGTCTGGATGTCCAGCGTGCGGGATCCACACCAGGGAGTCGACGGCCTCGCCTATCGAATGGTGAAGGTGACGACCCTGGAAGGCGAAGGG
>JAGQIY010001093.1 GCA_020430865.1 Myxococcales bacterium | reverse complement strand
TTGGTCCCGATTCACCCACCGAGACAGCGAAGTGGCTCGGGGCTCGCTTCTTGCGCGAAGCGGGGTGAATTCTGCTGAAAGTGTACGGTTTTTCCGAGCCCGCAAACTAGTGGTTCGCCACCCGCCTCGTCAAGAGCCACGCTTCTCCCAGAAGTCCGGGAAGACCTCGCTGTTCACCAGTGGCTCCCACCGAGCGGTCAGCACTTCGACCCCCGTTTCCGTGACGAGTACGGTGTGCTCGAACTGCGCGGAGAGCTCGCCATCGATGGTCACAGCAGTCCAGTCGTCATCGAGGATGTCCACTTCCTTGCTCCCCAGGTTGATCATCGGCTCGATGGTGAACGTCATGCCAGGTCGGAGCCGCGCACCACGACCCCGTGTTCCAACGTGGGAGACCTTGGGTTCGTCGTGGAACTTGCGACCGATTCCATGGCCGACGAACGCCTCCACTACGGAACACCCCAGCGGCTCAGCGAACTCCTGAATCGCCGCTCCCAAGTCTCCCAGCCTCGCGCCGGGCTTCACCTCCGCGATCGCCAGTTCGAGGGAACGCCGAGACACCTCCGTCACCAGTTTCGCGCGATCGCTGACCTCCCCAACGTAGAAGGTGGCTGATGTATCACCATGAAATCCCTCATAAATGTGAGTCACGTCGACGTTGATGATGTCGCCCTCCCGAAGCCGCTGCTTGGGGGTCGGGATGCCGTGACACACCACCTCGTTGAGGGAGGTGCAGACGCTCTTCGGGAACCCGTGATAGTTCAGTGGAGCGGGGATGGCGCCCTTGGCCAGGGTGTCCTCGTGGACGAAGGTGTTGATTTCTTCGGTGGTGATCCCCGGGCGAATCATCGGACCGACTCGCATCAGCGTATCCGCGGCCAGCCGACAGACTTCCCGCATCGCCTCGATTTCCCGGGCGGATTTGATCTCGATCGAATTGTTCTTGAAGCGCATGTCGACTCGGTTTGGTTGGGGGCTACTCGTTCAGCTCGTCGAGCGCCATCAGCTTGCGGATCTGGGCGACGTTTGCCGGCGTCGCAGCCTCACCACGGAAGTGATTGGTCCTCGTGCCAGACTCATCGAAGCGCTTCAACAAGAGCAGCAGCTGGCGCCCGACGAGCCGGGTGTCTTCCGACCGCACGAGCGCGAAGGACGGACTGGTGGGGCCAACGACGACCTCGATCGGCGCGTCGACCTCACCTCGGAGCGGGGTCGCCACCGCCGACAGGCTCAGCGTGTAGCGGACGTCTTCCCCGGTGCCGTCCCGGGTCACGGTGCTGACGCGCACCTGAACGATGACGTCGGCTTCGCTCACCCGCCCATACAGCTGCCGCTGGCGCTGGGCGGGGGTTTGCTCTGCCGACGGCATGTCGAATATCTCGCTGGCCATCGTGTCATCGAAGAGAGCCGCCGAGGTCGCCGTGTATGCGGGGAGGCCAAGCGGGGTGGAGGACGACGTGGCGCTCGGGCCGCAAGCGCCCAGCACGAGGAAGGCAAGGAGGGTCAGTCGTTGGGTACGCACGGAGGGGAGACGGTACTTAGTACGATGAGGGGTGGGATGCGAGGGGGGACGCCCTGTGCCAGACTAGACGCGGCGCTTGGGCGCCGAACCGGCGTCTCGCGGTTTTCCGGGGGAACCCACTGCCGATTCCATCGATTCCGCGACCGTCGCGTCTAAAGCTCGATCCCACTGCGTCTCAATCCGCTGAGGTTGCCCGTTTCCGCCTTGGCGGTGCCGCGGCTCGAAATGGTCGGCTCTCGGCGAGCCTAACCTCGGGCTCACGGTCCTTGGAAGGCGCTTGGCCTCTGTCATTTGCAGAGCGCCTGGCTTGTTTCCCGAGACTTGGCGGTGGTAGATCGACCACGTTTCTGGAGGACCCAAACGATGATCATCAAGGCAAGCCGCGCGACCCAGCTCGCCACCCTGCTGTCGTTCGCGGTGCTTGGCACCTGCCTCGCTCGAGACGCTGGTGCGAGTACCCCTTCCGTGCTTGGTGCTCCCAAGGCGGCCAAGGCCACCAAGGCCAAGGACGCCAAGAAGAAGGAGCCTCCGGCGAAGCCAGGCGAGCTTCGCAAGAAGATCCGGCTCTCTCCCCGCGGTTTGCGCTTTGGGATGAGCAACGAGCAGATCGCGAAGCTCTACGACAAGGTGTTCGAGAAGGAGTTCGTGCCCCTCTACAAGCGCGTGAGCCCCGGGCCTCGGATGGCGGCGCTGGATGCGGAGCTGGAGAACAAGAAGGGGCGGCTGCGGCGCTCGGTGATCGAGTTCGGAAAGACCGCCACGGGCATCGACGAGACCCCCCTCGCCGGCGAGTACACCTACCAGAACAAGGAGTCCATGTCGCGCATCACCCTGCGCAGCGGCACGACTCGGCACTTCTTCTTCTTCAGCAATCGACTCTGGAAGATCTATGACGAGCGGCCTCTGAGGAAGGGCAGTCAGCTCGGCAAGGACTTCAAGACGGCCGTGGCCCGTCTGACCAAGACGATGGGGGTCGGTCCGATCATGCTGGAGCCCAACCCCGACGAGGGGCGTCGCTTCGACGAGGCGGTCTGGATGAACGACGAGATCATCATCCGCCTGGTCAACCGCGAGTTCCAGAACGTCGTTGGACTGGTCTATGTGTCCAAGGACGTGCAGACGAACATCGCTTCGTATCGCAAGCACAAGAAGGAGGACCCCTCCAAGCTCTCGAAGGACATCAAGATGGTGACCCGAAAGAGCGGCGTCTCCGAGGACCCCAGCGAGAAGGCACCCAAGCAGAAGGCGAAGTAGGCGCTGGCTGCCAGCTCGCTCGCTCCGCCTTCGAAACGCCTCCTGACCCTGGTCAGGGGGCGTTTCGCGCGATTGCTGCCGGTGGGCCTGGGCGGCCGCGCTGTGGCCAGCCTGGACTCAGAGCCGCTGAGCGTTCTTCGGGATGATGGCGCCGGAGGTGACGCTGACTCGCGCGTTGGGTGCGGCCTTGTGGATCAGCGGTTCGATCACGCGTCGAGTGGCGAGGGTGTTTCCAGGACACCCGGCGAAGCGACCCGCGAGGTGCAGCTGAACGTCATCATCCCCCGCGTGGACCAGGTAGAGTTCGCCTCCGTCTGCTGTGATCATTGGCAGGAGCACATCTTTGATGACCTTGAGTACGGGCTCGCTCATGGGAGAGGCGGAGACTAGCACGCGGGCTCGACTCGAACCCAGGTTCCGAGCTGTTCCCCAGCGACTCCCACTGCTTTCCGCCTTGACCGGGGGGACGTCGTTCTTTACGGTCCCGCCCCCCATGCCAGGGTACCGCCTCGGCTGGCGCACCGCTTCGCGGGTGCTAGTGTTTTCGATGCGGCCTCCGTGGCCTCGGTCGTGGGGCCCGCTCTTCGGGCCGCAACACCTCTCACCCTCGTCAAGCATGGCGAGCACGTGGGCGGGCGGACGAGGATGAGGGGACCGGTCAACGTCGAACGTGTGCGCCGCCGCCAAGGCGCCAAAGCAAAACAGTCACCACGGGCATCGCCCGCTTCAGAGATCCGCGGAACCTCCGCAATCAGAGGAAAAAAATGGCCGTTCATATCCGCCTTGCTCGGCACGGCGCCAAGAAGTCTCCGTTCTACCGCGTCGTGGTCACCGATCATCGCAACCCCCGCGATGGACGGTTCATCGAGACCGTCGGGACCTACAACCCCACCTCCAAGCCGGAGCAGCTCAAGCTCGATCAGGGGCGCATCGACTACTGGAAGAGCCAGGGAGCCAAGGCTTCGGAAACCGTTGAGCGGCTGCTGAAGAAGGCCGGAACGGCGGCCCAGGCCTGATCTCCAGGCTCAGGCACCGCCCGGCTCACGCAGACTCGTGAGGTCGTGGTTCCTGGCTGGCTTACTGCTTGATACCTCGGGCTCCCCGGCCTCTCCAGGGCAAGGGAGCCAGCGACAGCGGAGTTCCCCAATGCCACTCAAGGAATTGATCGCGACCATCGCCCAGGCCCTCGTCGACGACCCGGACAGCGTTGAAGTCTCGGAGATCGAAGGTGATCACAACTCGTTGATCGAGTTGAAGGTCGCCAAGGGCGACATCGGCAAGGTCATTGGAAAGGACGGCCGCACCGCTCAGTCGATGCGGACCATCCTCACCGCGGCGTCCACCAAGTTGGGTCGTCGCGCGCACCTCGACATCGTCGACTGACGCTCGTGTCGAAGGCTGCGAGCCATGAGACGTCTGCGAGCCCCACGGGCGAAGCACTGATCGGTCTCGGCAAGATCACCCGTCCCCACGGGATCCGTGGGGAAGTCAGGGTCCAGCCCTACTGGGTCGAAGGAGATACGCTCGAGACGGCCGACGAGCTCTGGCTGCGGACGAAGAGCGATCTCACCCGAGTAGAGGTTCGGGGGGTGAGGCGCGCCAACAAGGCGTTGCTGATGGACCTGGGATGCGACGACCGCAACGCCGCAGAGTTACTACGCGGCGCCGAGGTCTGCGTCCCCCGCCAGGCGCTGCCCGCTCTGGAGCCGGGTGAGTATTACCTGGTCGACCTGCTCGGCGCCTCGGTGGAGTGCGCTGGCGAGACGGTCGGTGAGGTGATCGAGCTGCGAACTCACCCCAGCGTGGACGCCGTCGTGATCCGCACCGCCAGCGGAAAGCTGCGCGAACAGGTGCTCGCCGAGCCCTGGGTCGCCAAAGTTGATGCCGCGGGGAAACGTCTGGTGCTGAGCAGCCTGGATGGCTTGATCTAGGCGGCTTGGAGCGGACGTTGCAGCTGGGTGTAGTCACGCTGTTCCCCGAGCTCTTCGCGAGCTTTGCGGAGACGAGCTTCGTCGGGCGCGCGCGGGGGCAGGGCGCTCTCGACCTGCATTTCGAGTGGCTCCGCGAGCACGGCCTCGGAAAGCATCGCAGCGTCGACGATACGCCCCACGGAGGTGG
>JAGQIY010001092.1 GCA_020430865.1 Myxococcales bacterium | reverse complement strand
GTCGAAGTACGCCGTCAGGAGCTTGATCCACTCCGTGCAGAGCACTGGAAACGCTTCGAGCTCGAGTTCGAACGTGCGCTCGGCGAGCCGTCGCGTGCGCAAGGTGCCCTGGTCGTTCATCGCTCGGAACAGCACGTGGCCACGCTGGAGCAAGCGGTCGATGTCTTGCTCCTCGATCAGGTGATGGTAGGTGGAGTGAGCGTGGTCGGCGGCTGTGACGTGTCCCATGCGACGCCAGATCTCATCGCCGCCGCCGACCAGCTGCACGAATGCTCGGAACAGCTCCATGCCATCAGCCTCGGGGTACCAGGACGAGACGAGGATGCGCTCCGACAGGTAGTGCTGCAGTTCCGGCTTCAGCAGCTCGGTCGCCTCGGCCCGCCGGGCGCGCAGCAGCTTCACCGCGCCGACCAGTAACGAGCCCTTGATGTTCGCCTCCCCCGTTGCCAACTCCTCGAGGCTAGCACGCGTTAGGCCATCCGTCTCCATCCTCACTTGCGACGCTTGCGGATGGCTCGCGTCTCGGACCTGACCGCCGCCGGCATCGCCTCACGCATGAGCTCGACGAAGAGCTTCAAGCGCGCCGGGTAGAACGAAGCATACGGGTAGATGACGCTGACGGGCAGCGCTGGGGACTCCCAGTCGGGCAACAGCTCCACCAGCTCTCCGCGGTCGAGGTACGGCTTGACGATCCATGTGGAAATAAGCGCGGCGCCGAGGCCGGCGATCGCCGAGTTGGTGAGCGCGTGGAAGCTGTCCGACGTGAGGCGAGGCTGAATGGCGACGTCGACCTCTTCACCGCCGTTGCAGTGCCTCAGGCTGATCTGACGCTGATAGAAGCCGTTCGCGCCGAGCCAGGGCAAGCGGCTCAGATCTCGAGGTCGCCTTGGGATCCGCCGCTCGGAGAGCAGCCCGGGCGAGATCACGACCTTGCGTGGCACCTCCGCGAGGCGGATCACGACCATCGAGGGGTCGGTGACTTCACCGACGAAGATCGCGCAGTCGATCCCCTGGGAAACGAAGTCCCCTGCGGGCTGCTTGAGCAACCAGTCGATGGATACGTCCGGGTGACGCCGCATGAACTGGGCGAGGGGCCCTATCAGCTGCTTCTGGCCGAAGACGTGAGGCACGACGACCCTCAACGAGCCGCTCACTGGTGCCCCCGCCTTGCGCAGGTCCCACTCGAACGCGTCCCAGCCCTCGAGCAACTCCTTGGCACGCTCAAAGCAGCGCTCACCGTCTTCGGTCAAGCGCATGCTGTGGGTCGAACGCGACATCAGCCTCGAGTCGAGCACCCGCTCGAGCTGCTGCAGACGCCGGGAGACCGTGGGCTGGGTCGTCCCGAGCTGAGCCGCCGCAGCGCTGAGGCTGCCCGCCTGCACGATGCGCACGAAGGTCTCGAGCAACTCCAGCCGGTCGACCTGACTCGGCGGCGGGGTTCTGCCTGACTTGGTCATACGCCGAACGTATGACGGATGTTCTTGGTGCACCACTACAGCGTGCCCCTGCCGAGCGCCACACTCCCTCCCGATGCCTCACGCCAAGATCCTCGGCCGCGTCGACCAGCTCGCAGCCCTCACCAGCGCACAGGCGCCCACGGCGCCCAGTGAAGCGGTGGCGGCGCGCGTGACGTTGCTGCTCGCGCTCTCCGTGGGTCTGACCGCCGCGACTCTGTACTACGCGCAGCCCATCCTGGGTGTGCTCGCCGCGGACCTCGGCGCGTCGGAGCGCACCATCGGCCTGGTGCCGACGGCGACGTTGCTTGGCTACGCTCTGGGCATCCTGTTTCTCGCGCCCCTCGGAGATCGCGTCGATCGGCGCCGTATCATCCTCGTCAAGGCGGGCGCGCTGGTGCTCGCGTTGCTGGGCGCCGGCTTCGCACCCAATGTGCAATCCTTGATCGCCGCGAGCCTGGCCATCGGCGTCACCGCGAGCATGACCCAGGACATCGTCCCGGCGGCAGCGACCATCGCCCCGGAGCACGATCGAGGCCGCATCGTCGGCATCGTGATGACGGGCCTGCTGCTCGGCATCTTGATGTCTCGCGTGCTGAGCGGCGTGGTCGCGGAGCACTACGGCTGGCGTGCGGTGTTCTTCGCCGCCGCTGGCTCCATCGCGATCGCTGGAGTCGCTCTGGCACAGGGGCTGCCCCGCTTCGCACCGACGACGACGTTGCCCTACGGCACGCTGCTGAAGTCGCTGATCGAGCTGTGGCGCAAGCATCCGGCGCTCCGCCGCGCGGCGCTGGCTCAGGGTCTCCTCGCATCCGCCTTCGCGGCGTTCTGGTCCACGCTGGCAGTGATGCTCCACGGCGAACCATTTCACTACGGAAGCGCTGCGGCGGGCGCATTCGGCCTGG
>JAGQIY010001091.1 GCA_020430865.1 Myxococcales bacterium | reverse complement strand
GACGGAAGCATCGAGCTCAACGTGGCGGCCTGGGTGGCCACCATCGGGTTGCGAGCCAGCACGGAGATCAGCAGGCCTTGCCCGAGCATTCCTGCCAAGAACAAGAACGACAACAGCGCCAGCGCCAGCGCCGAGCCTCTGAAAGGCACGTTGAACACCCAACTGCCCACAGCCAACACGAGCAGCACCGTGAGCGACCCCAGCACCAGATAGGGCAACAGCTTGCCGACGACGATCTCCAGACGGCTCACCGGGGTGGCGAACAGCTGCGCCATCGACCCTTGCTCCCACTCACGAGCGACCGTCAACGCCGTGAGCAGCACTGCGACGATGGCCAGCAAGTAGGCGGTGATCCCCGGCACCAGGAACACGGCGCTGAGTCCCTGCGGATTGAAGCGTGTGAAGGTGCGCACCTCGATGGGAAGCGGGCTGTTGATGCGCGCTCCCGCCGCGGCTTCGGCTGCGGCGGTGCTCACCACCGCTTCCGCCTTCGCGCGCGCTTGCAGCGCGCTGTTCGCGTCGGACCCATCCAGCCACAGGCCGAGCTGAACGTCGCGCCCCCTGTTGAGATCTCGCTCGAAGTCGCGCTCGATGATCAACACGGCGAGCGCATCGCCCGCCACCAGCGCGACCTTCGCGTCATCCAGGTCGTCGAGCGATCGAACAAGTGAGAAGTCGTCGTTGGCCACCAGCCGCCGCGTCATCGCTCGGCTGGACTCGCTCTGATCTTGGTCCATCACGGCGACCTGGAGGTTGTCGAGGTCGAAGCTCATGCCGTAGCCAAAGAGCAGCAGCATCGCCACGGGCATCGCGAATGCCATGATGAGGGTCCGCGGGTCGCGCGTGACGTGGCGCACCTCCTTTTCGGCGATGGCAAGCACCCGCCGCACGAAGGCCCACATCACGCGGCCTCCTGCTTCGCGCGAGGCGCCACGATCTCGAGGAACACATCCTCGAGCGTTGGCTCGATGGTGTGGATACGCTGGACCACCGCGCCGCTCGGGACAAGCGCCGCGCGTATGGCGGCGTGGTCCAAGCCATCACCGGCGAGCCGCATGTGTAGTCCCGCACCAAAGGGCTCCACCGCCACCACGCCGGGCAGTGCAGCCAGCAGCGTGATGCCGCGGTGCAGGTCACTCCCCTCTATCGCTAACATCGTGCCGGGCACGTGAGTCCGCTTGAGCGCCTCGGGCGTGTCCAGCACCTCGAGCACGCCGTCGACCATGAGGCCCACGCGAGCACAATACTCCGCCTCGTCCATGTAGTGCGTCGTCACGAAGACAGTGGTGCCCTGGTCGGCGAGAGCGCGGATCAGGGTCCAGAACTGTCGTCTCGACAGAGGGTCCACACCCGCGGTCGGCTCATCCAGGAACACGATCGCAGGCGCGTGAATCAACGACGATGCGAGCGCGAGACGCTGCCGAATTCCGCCGGGCATCGCGCCGGTGAGGGTGCCCCGATGTTCGGTGAGCCCGGTGAGCTCCAAGAGCTCGTCGATGCGGCGACGTCGGCTGCGACCGCGCAAGCCATACATGCCGCCGAAGAACTCGAGGTTGTGCTCCGCGTCGAGATCCAAGTAGAGGCTGAAGCGTTGCGACATGTACCCGATGGCGCGCTTCACGTCGCGCGAAGCCGTCGCCACGTCGTGGCCTGCCACCATCGCGTGCCCGGCGGTCGGCTCGAGCAGTCCGCATAACATGCGGATGGTGGTGGACTTGCCGGCTCCGTTCGCTCCCAAGTAGCCGAAGATCTCGCCCTTCTCCACGTGAAACGAAACATCCTTC
>JAGQIY010001090.1 GCA_020430865.1 Myxococcales bacterium | reverse complement strand
GCGGCCCGCGTGCTTGCTCCCCGCTACGCAGCTCTCGCTGCTTCACGAGCTTTTGACACCCCGCTCGGGCAGGGAGATCTCTCTCCGCTACCTGGGGCCTGCTACCCGGCGCACCGACGCTTACCGGGACGGGACTCTCACCCGCTGGAGAAACGCAGCTAGCGAAACACCCAGCATCCTGCGAGCAGGCTTCCGAATCTTTCGCGTCACGGCGCACCATTGGCTCAGCCTAGCTCGGCCGCTCCGAGTCAGTCCGCGAAAAACCAAGACGACTGGGTGATCAGATGCACCCCTCGGCGCTGCGGATCTGTCGCAGCGCATCGAGTAGCGCGGCCTGAGCGTTGCCAACGGGCACCTGAAAGGCGGTGTTCGTTCCCCCCGCCTTCGCTACCTGATCGATCTCCGGGATGCTGCCGATGGAGATCACGTAGGTCCGCACCTGGGGCGATCCCTTGAAGGCGGTGTCGGCCACTCCGGCGACGCTCTCGACCGTGTTCAGCGTGCATCCGGTAGGCTCGCCGTCGGTGAGCAGGACCACGGCCGAGCGCCGGCCCACCTGAGCGGAAGACCTGGCGTACTGCAGCGCCCCCGCCAGCGCCGGTGTCATCGGAGTCGAGCCGCCGTCTGCACTCGCCGCGCCCAGCGCGGTCTGGATCTGGGGAGATACCCCGGGGAAAGAAGCCATGGCCACGATGGGGTGCGCATAGTCGCTGGATTCGCACGAGTCGACGACCGTCCCAAGCGCGCCATTGCACTGGTTGAAAACGGGCATACACGGTCCGTACGCGCCGCAGTCCGAGTCCATCGTACAGGTCGCGGGCAGCATGGGGTCCACCGCCGGCTCGACCGGAAAGCGTCCGAACCCCATGCGCAGCTTTGCGGTGGACGAGTCCTGAAGGAAGGCGGACACCGCCCCGGTCGCGTCCTGCCACTTCTGGGAGTCCATCATCGACGCCGAACGGTCGAGCAACACGTACAGATCGCCGCAGCTGGCACCTCCTCCGCTGCCACCGTTGCCGCCGCTCGCTCCGCTGCCACCGTTCGCTCCGCTGCCACCGTTGCCACCGCTCGCTCCGCTGCCACCACTCGCTCCGCTGCCACCACTCGCTCCGCTGCCGCCGCTCGCTCCGCTGCCGCCGCTCGCTCCGCTGCCGCCCTCTCCACCGGCTCCCCCGCTGCCGTCCGAGCGACAGGTCTTCTCGACACAGAGCCTACCGGGACCGCAGTCGGTCCGCTCGAGGCACTCGTAGCAGTGGAGAGTCGACGGGTCGCAGACCTCCCCGGAGGGGCAGTCCAGCGAGTTCGCGCAGGTGGTGATCGCGTGGCAGCTGCCCGCCAAGCACTCCGCCGTGTCGCCGCAGTCGACGTTGGACAGGCAGCTCACGCACTCGCCCAGGGTCTTGTTGCAGAGCAGGCCCAGGGGCGTGCAGTCCTTGTCGGAGTCGCAGGTGACCGGCCCTGAGCCGCCAGCGCCAGCGCTTCCGCCGGCGCCACCGCCGCCGGCGCCCCCGGCCGAGCTCCCGCCGCCGTCCACGCCGGCGTCACCGCCCAGTCCAGCGCCATTGCTCGACCCGCAGCCAGCTGCCAGCGCGCCGAGCACCAGCAGACTCCACGCGCCTCGTCGGGTAGCACTTCGCCACGCTTTGGTTCTGACCATACGCTGCCTCCTACGTCCTGCTCCCCGAAGGTCTTCCGACCCGGCGTCCCGACCGCCCCAAGCGAGTGGACTGGAAGCTGACTACAACGTCTCCCGCGCGTCCAGCCGCCAGATCACGCGATGGGGATAGAAGCGGAACTTCTTCTTGAACCGACGCATGGCAGGCCCAGCGCCGAAGTAGGTCCCGTACATGAAGTAGCGCACCGCAGGATAGCGCTCGTAGATCTCTCCGGCGATCCCCACCAGCATCATCGGCACGATGCCGTCGGACTGGAAGTCCGCATGGCCGAGGATGTGCTGAAGAGAGCAGAGCTCCCCGCTGACGAAGCAGGACGAATAGGCGACCAATTTTTCCCCAAGGAAAACCCCAAAGTAGGGGTAGTCGTGGTAGGCGTTGCGCGACTTCGGGTTGCTGTGCGCCTGAACCTCGCCTCGGAGGTAGCTCTCGGGCATCGCGCCTTGACGCTCGGGGGTCGACTGGCGGATCTCTGCGACCGCGTCCAGATTCGCGTTGAAGTCGAGGGGGGCGAAGCGGTAGCCCGCCTTGACGGCCTTCTTGTAGTTCCGGCGAGCCGACGCCTCGATGTACATGAAATAGTCGTCGCGGGTGCGGGGCAGGACGCACACCGCACACCCCATCGTCTTGCTGCGGATCAACGGGAGCTTGGGGTGGCGACGAGTCGCGTCCGCAAACCAGTTGCGGGTGCACTCGGCATAGAACGGGTCGTTGTCGACGCTGCGCTTCAACATCAGGTTGATGGTGAGCACCGGCATACGCGCGATCTCGAGCAGATCAGCCCGCACCGCCTCGCTACGGCTTCGGAGCTGGGCCGCGTAGCGGACCAGCCTGGAACCGCTGTCGACCTGGTCTTGTTTCTCGCTCGCGCGGTCCTTGTTGGTTGTTACTGCGTTCACGCCGTCCTGATGTCCGTTGGCGGAGCGAGTGTTCACCCGATCCCTGCCTCGCTGACTCTCACATTCACCTCATGGCGGCGGGCTGCACCCGGTACCCCCAGCGATCGCAGTCTAGTCGATCTCGTCGAGCCCGAACAACCCATCGAGAGCCGCGCGGCAGCGGAGTCAACCAGGCTCGGATCCAGCCTGGAGGCGCTGGTGCTTGGTCGCGGGCGTCACCGGTACCACCAGTCGTCGGCGCGATTCCCGTAGCGCTGCAACCCATGTGGGGAAACCTGCGCCGATTCACTCTCAGCGTCCGCAGCTCAGCTGAACGTCGACCACGTCCACGTTGACCAGCACCATCACCGACTCGTCGCCAGATGCGGACATCAGCTTGATCTCGTGAGCACCCGAGCGGTTGCCCTCACGGCTCAGCACCAACGACGCCACCGCCCCTGACGGCAACACGCAAGGCGAGTTGTCATTGGAGAAGTCACCCAGCCGGGTTGCCTGTCCCTCTCGCAACGCCCAGATCCGCTCGCCAGTGTCAGGCTTGTTCATCTCGAACACCAGCGTTCCGTCCGCGGCCATCGCGGGATGGTGCAAAGCGACCGCCTGCGCCGCGAAACCCGAGCCAGGAGCCGCCTCGACCCGTAAGCCGCTGCCGTCGATCCCAACGGAGCACACCGCGTTGCCGTCCCCACCGTACGGCGCGTTTCCACAGTCGAATACCACACGCTTGCCGTCGGGGGTGGGCGCCGGCTGAGTGTTGTAGGCGAACTTCGAGCTGGCGGTCAGGAGCTGTTTGGCGCTCCAGCTGCTTCCTGATTTTCGCGTGATGAACAGGTCCCGGCTGTGGGATCCGCCATCCGCCGAGTAGACGATCCAGCCGCTCTTGGGCCCCACCGCAAGGGCGGGATCGGGATGCACGTCCTCGCCCCCGGCCTGGACACGTGCGCCTTGCTTCAGGTCTCGACTGACGAGGGCGAGGCACTCCCAGTCACCACAACCGAAGCGGGTCGTGGTGAGCGCCGCGGCGCTCCCATCCAAGGCAATCGCCACGCTCTTGTCCGCCCCGGAAGACACTGCGTTCAGGGCAGTGCTCACGTTGGTGACCTGGCCAGCTTCCTTGGCCTCGACGAAGGCGGCATAGCCGTCAGGATGCATGAAGGCGATCACGCCACCCTGCGGGAGTCCGCCAGCACCAGCGCCGCTCTGAGCGCCGCCACCACCCGCTCCCGCGCCAGTGTCGTCGCTGCCTCCGTTGCCCGCCGCCTGACCGTCGTCCGAGGCGTCGCGTACGGTCTGGTTGCTGGAGCCGCTGTTGTGACACGCGACGAGCGCCGCGATGGTGGCCAGCAGGCACAAGTGGCACCTGGCGTACCTCACCCCCCGATCCTCCAGAACCATACTGGTCCGCTTCTAGCACGGAACCCCCCGAGGGCCAGCGTGGTCCGGCCCTCGATCTCGCGGCGCTTCTTTTCCGCCTGGAACTACCGCCGACGTTCGCTCCGGACACCTCGACGGCGACGCGCGCCGACCAGTGCGATTCCCGAGGCGATGAGCAGCCACGGCAGGTTGGAGGAACGGGAGTCACTGCCCGGAGCAGCGACCCGGCAGGTCGAACCCTCATCGACACCGTCGATCAGGTTCGAGGTCCCGGCGCTGCCACCGTTGACCCCCGCGTCGGGGAGACCGGCTCCAGCCGTCCCGCCACTCGCGCCGCCAACGCCGCCGGTCGCGCCCCCTGCTCCCGCCATGCCGCCGACGCCCGCCATGCCGCCAGCGCCCGACATGCCGCCTGCACCGCCAACGCCGATGGCCTCACAGGAGCCGGCCACGCAGTCGAAGCCGCTCACGCAGTCCGCAGGATCCGTACACGTCCCGGCGCAGGTGGTGCCACTGCACAGATAGGGCGCGCAGCTCGTCTGCAGGCCGTTGAGGCAGCTCCCGTTGCCGTTGCAGGCCGCGGCAGGCGTCGCGATGCCGTTGCTGCAAGAGCCGGTTCCGCATTGCGTGCTTCCTCCGGGATACGCACACGTGCCGCTGGTGCCATCACAGGAACCAGCGCACACGCCCGTGCCTCCACAGCTCGCTCTTCCGTTGCGCGGTGTACCGGTGATCGTGGAGCAGGTGCCCACCGACCCGGGCTCGTTGCAGGCTTCACACTGGCCGTTGCAGGCGGTGTCACAGCACACGCCGTCGACGCAGTTGCCAGACGCGCACTGCGTGGTGCCGCCGCACGCCGCGCCGTTGGGCTGCGGATCGACGCAGATGCCACCAGCACAGTACTGACCGCCGCTGCAGTCGGTGTCCACGCTGCAATCGCCGTCACAGCGCGGATCCGTCGGGTGACAGATGAACGGTGCGCAGGTCTGTTGCTGGATGGGCGAGCAGCTGCCGCCACCGGTGCAGTGGCCCTCCAGCGTGGCGACACCCGCACTGCATGCAGCGCTTCGACACACCGTAGCGCTGCCCGGGTAGCTGCAGGCGGCGGTGGTGACGCCATCACAGCTTCCTGCGCAGCTGGTGCCGTCGGTCGAGCAAGCCGGACGAGCGCCTCGAGGCGCTCCGCTCACGGCGCTGCAGGTCCCCTCGGAGCCAGTCACGTTGCAGG
>JAGQIY010001089.1 GCA_020430865.1 Myxococcales bacterium | reverse complement strand
TAGCCAGGAGCCGCCACGCAAATCCTCCGGGCGCATCTTGCGGAATCGCGATCGAAGATCCTCATAGTCAGCGCGAACATCGTCTTTCCAATCTGTCATGGCGTGCCCTCACCTTCACCAATACGCAATCCCAAATCGCTCACACAGGTTGTCCATCTCGCGGTCACAGGTCGGGAAGTTCGGCCACAGGCGCTCCTTCTCCCGGAACTCCTTGGTGTGCCCGGCACGCAAGTGCACGTGCAAGAACTCGTGCCACAGCAGGAACCGCATGGATTCCGCAGAGAAATCTGGACTGTCGAGCAGGCTGTTGACCACGATGCGCGGTGGGTGCTCCTGGAAGTAGGCCATGGCGTACCAGCCTTTGACCAGGCGCTTGGTCCAGTGGAGCGTCCCGTCATAGTAGAGCTTGTCGACACCGAGCAGGGGCGCGCCGATCTCCAGCGTCTCGTTCATCAGCGCGCGGAGATCGTGTGCCGGTCCCGGCGCCATGTGCTCTTCGGGCCGCGGATTGAAGATCGGCAATGCCTTGGGCCGCTGCGTGCGTTCATCCGGATTGTCGATCTCGAACAGCGCGTCGTCGACGGCCGTGGTGTAGTCGCGCCGCGTCGGGTAGACGAAGCGCGCCAGCTCCGAGTACGAGTCGTCGATCAGCTTCTTCTGCGCAGCGCGGCCCAAGTCCTCGTCGGTGATGCGCCTCGCGATGAGGTGCGGATCACACAGACTACGACCTTGCAGCGGCGCGTACTCCGGTGCCTCACCGCCTTGGGCGAAGTGTTCGACGACGCGCCCCACGTCGTGCCACGTCGGCTTCGGTAGGTCGCAGTCCCCGAAGTAGTCGTCGTAAATGGCCTCGACCTCGAGTTCTCTGACTGCAGCCGCCGACAGCGGCTTCAGGTACTCGATGAGCGCCTCCCAGCAGGCGCGCTGATGCTCGTAGATGGAGAGGCAGATGCGGATCCCCTCGTCCTCATCGACGCGCTCGATCAGCAACCAACCGTCGGGGATCGCCTCAAAGGCATCGGCCATGAGCGCGCTCGCGCGATGCTGCATCGTGGATGCGACCTGGCGGATGACGTCCCAGGGCAAGTGCTCGTAGAGGGTTGGCGGCACCGGCTCGGGCCTGACCTGCGACTCCGGCGGGAGCTCTTCATCCAGGATCGCCAAGTCCTGGATGTCGGGCAGGAGCTGGAATGGGCTGTCCCAGTCGCGAAGCTTGTGCCACTGGTCTTCGAAGCTCACGAGGTACGCCTTCTCGGAGCCGCCCGCCGCTGGCCCTCTCAGCGCGCGCCCGATCATCTGGCGCATCAAGATCTCGCTGCCCGTGGGTCGAGTCAGGAACACCGTCTGAATCGACGGCACGTCGACGCCCTCCGTGACCATCTGCACATTCACCAGGACGTCCAGCGCTCCCTCACGGAAACGCTTGACCACCTCGAGGGGTTCGCCGTCGCTGCCGTCCGGTCGATAGCTCGCCACGTAGTCGGCCCTCACCCCCCGATCCCGCAGCTGCTCGCTGAGGATGGCCGCGTGGGCTACGTTGATCGCGAAGATCAAAGTCGGACCGTACTTCTCCCGGTGCTCGAGGTAGTGGTCGATGATCACCTGGTTACGCGAGGTGACCTTGGCGATGCGATCGAGCCACTGCTCGCTCAGCTCGTTGAAGCGGTCGTAGTGGGCCAAATCCTCAGGCGTGATCCCTTGCTCGACGTCGGTGTCGGTCCGGACGATCACCGGAATTGGCCGAGCCAGGATGCGCTGTTCGATCAGGTGGCTCAGCTCGACCTGAGCCAGCACCCGGCCACCAAACAGACGCGTGAGCACCGGGCGCTCGCTCTCGATCGTGCGTGTCGGCGTGGCCGTCAGACCCAAGATCCGCCAGGGCTTCGCTGATTGGAGCGCACGGATGAAGTCTCGGTACGACTTCGCGGGAGCGTGGTGCGCTTCATCAACCACCACAAACAAGCGATCGTCATTCAGCAGCTCGTCGGACACCTGGACGCTGCGCGCGAGGCTATGTATCGACGCAACGACCACGTCGTCCGCTGGATCGATCTGAGTCGCGCCGCAGTGCATCCCGGAAACGATGCGCACCCGCAGCTTGTCCTTGCCTCGCACCAAGCCGGACAGGCGGTGGAACTCCCCCGCGGCATGGGTGAGTAATTCATGCCGGTGAGCCAACCAGAGCACCCGCATGCCTTGAGACAGCACGTGGGAAGCGAGCCAGTGCACCGCAGTGAAGGTCTTGCCCGAGCCCGTGGGCATGATCAGCAGGCCTTGAAAGACGCCCGTCGAGCGCGATTCCCCGAGGTGCGCGTTCAAGGTCTCCCACGCCTCGAGCTGGTACCGGTGTGGCCGTCGTCCATCCGGAGGTTGTTGGTTGGGGGAGAGGATCGCAAAGCGAGGCGTGAACTCGAACCCAGAGTCATCGTCGGGGCTGCGGTCCATGTCACCAAACCGCAACATGGCGTCGAGCAGGTAGCGGCGAACACTCTTCGAGTTTCTGCAGTCTCGAATGTACTGCGCGTATCCTCGAGGGGAGCGGGGATTGCTCATGGGGCCAACGCCCTTCTCGATGAGCAGGTCCACAATCTGCTGCGCCCCGGGATAGTGAGGCAACCAGCACTTGGCGAGCAGGTCCTTCGCTTCACCCACGAAGTCCGGCGTCGGCCGCTTCAAATGCTCCGAAAGCCAAGCCCGCGACCCTCCTTCGGGGCCCTCGTAGCCCATCCAGATCGCGATATCTCGCACGGTCGAGTCAGGGAAGGGTTCCCAGGAAAATCGGTATGCCGGCATGTTCGCTCCAGGCTGCAGTGAAACCCGCAGAGCATCGCGCGACCGTGCGGCACGGGTCAACGTGTTTCAACGCCAGCACGCAATCCCCCAGCGCGTCACCCGCAGGGGTGATCGAGGCTACAGGACCATAGCCACTGGAGCGTTTCCGCGCGGCGTAAGCTAGACCCTCACTGGCGCCACGAAAGCCCAAACCACACCCAGCTCCGTGAGGCGACTCAACAGCGTCTGCGTCGGCGCCACGGAGACACCAGGCGGCGGTTGGCCCTCACCGTAGTCATCCAGGTAGTTCCCCGCCCAGGCTTCTTTGCGTCTGAGCGTGTAGACGAACAGGGTCGCGTCATAGGCGCCAGAGATGGAGTGGGCGGCGGCCTTGAGCAACGCATCCTTGAAGTGACTCCAGCCGCTCGCGGACTGGCGGTCGAACTCGATGGCGCAACGAAAGGGCGAGAGCACGGCTGCATCCGGGTAGGCATCCGTGCCTAGCAGTTGATACGAGAGACCGCCTTTCCCCGCTCCTTCTACGACGAAGTCTGGAGAACCGGTGATGTTCTTTTCCTTCACGAATTTTTTCAGAAGCTCCTCACCGTGAACGTCGATCTTCCCGTGCTCGTCGCCGTCACCGCTCCGCACGTACTCCGCCCACGCGCCCTCACACTCCCGCGCCAGCCGCGTCGCGAACTCCAGGGCAAGCTGGCGGCGCTGCCAAGGTCTCAAGATGTCGACCATCTGCATCCTCCTCTGCTCATCCAACCATGCGCTTCCGCGAAGTCGCACTGAGCTACCAGTCGCTCCCGACTCATGCTATCGAAACGATGGGGGTATGGGAGACTCGATTGAACCGCAGAGCGCTTACGACGCCGTCGTCGCGGAAGGTGCGCAACGCGCCCGACTAAGGGGCCGCGAGCTGGGGCGCG
>JAGQIY010000113.1 GCA_020430865.1 Myxococcales bacterium | reverse complement strand
GGCTGCCACGCCGGCTCCGAGCATCACCGTGAGCAACAACCAGATGATGCCGCGTCCCTTCTTGCGCGGTGCAGCCTGCGGATAGTAGCCGGGCATCTGCATGGGACCAGGCCCCGGCATACCGCCCGGGCCCAGCATGCCCGGTGTGGTTCCTCCGGGAACCGGGCCACCTGGAGGCGGGCCGTACGGGCTCTGAGCCTGCATCCCCGTCATGCGGATTTGTTCCTGGACGACTTGCGGCGAGACTTCCTGGGTGCTGCCCTTGGTGAAGTCCCCGCCGCCTTGCTCGGTGCCGGTGCCGGTGGGCGCGTCGTCCTCTGGCGGCAGCGTCTTCGGCACCGTGCTCTTCGACGCCGGGGGTGGCCCAGCGTCCTTCTGGGTCGGCGGATAGTCTCCGCTCGGCGGGGCAGGCGTTGCCGCGAGGCGCCCAGCGTGGCTCAGCTCTCCTGCGTAGCGCGCCAGCGCCAGGCGCATCTCGGTGGCGGAGGCGAAGCGATCCTCTGGCCTCGGGGCCATCGCCTTGTGGATCACCTCCGCGAGTGGTTCAGGGATCGTCTGATCGTACTCCGTAATGCGCTTCACACGTCCGGTGGTGACCTGGGAGATGATGACGTGGGCATCCTCTCCATTCGCCGGTCGCTGCCCGACCAGCATCTCGTAGAGCATCGCGCCCATGGAGTAGATGTCGGCGCGGTGGTCCACCTGATCGGCGGAGTACGCTTGCTCCGGCGCCATGTACTCGGGCGTTCCCATGATCGCGCCGGGGCGCGTCAGGCCCTTCTTGTACTCGTTCGTCTCGCGCAGCTTCGCGATACCGAAGTCGAGCAAGCGCAGCAGGGGGCCACCCGTCGTGCTCGTGATGAACACGTTGTCGGGCTTCAAGTCCCGGTGCACGACACCCAGGGCATGAGCGGCCTCCAGGCCGCTCAGCATCTGCAGCGCGAAGTCGATGGCACGATCTCGAGGTAGCTTGTGCTCGCGGTCCAGGAGATTCTGCAGCGGCTCTCCGCTGAGCAGCTCCATCACGATGAACGCGGCGCCGTCCTCGGTTTGGTCGACGTCAGTCACGCGTGTGACGTGAGGACTCTGGATGCTTGCCGATACTTTTGCTTCCTGGAGGAAACGGGAGACGAGCCCCGGACGCTTGGCTAGCTCCGGGTGCAAGAACTTGAGCGCGACCGGCGTGCCAAGCACTTCGTGCTTCGCCTCGAACACCGAGCCCATGCCGCCATCGCCGATCAGGCGGATGATGCGGTACTTGCCTCGGATTACGTCTCCAGGTTGAGGTCGGCGGCTCATGGGGTCTCTTCTTCGCGCTCGGCAGTATCGCGGAATCTAGCCTGAGGAGGCACGTGGCGGGCGAATTCCCTCAAGAAGCACAGCGTCCGCGGATCGGCTCGGTCCACGAACAGTGTCCCGTCGAGGTGGTCGGTCTCGTGCTGGATGACGGCGGAGGCGAGCCCTTCCCAGGTGCCGGAGATCGGCTGCCCCTTGCGGTCCAGGGCTCGGAAGCGAACCTTGCGGGGGCGCCG